>JBEBXX010000023.1:0-11252 GCA_040391435.1 Aureliella helgolandensis
CAACATGCGGTGGCCTACAGGCAGAGGTTCCAGAGATAGTGCTTAGCTATCATCGGCCAAAGTCTAACGAACTTCCCAGCCATCCACCACACATCGACCGGAACAGCTCGCCGAAGGTACGGTTTATAGGGATCCTACCAATCGATTTTGCAGATTCCCCACTGGCCGTGATTCTCATCGATGGCGACTTCCAGCGTCTTGAGCTTATGGCCAGCCTTGGGCTTCAGCGCCTGGTGTACTTGTCCCGCTACCCACCAGGCAATCTGCTCCGCCGTGGTATTGCTGATCGGCAGCAACATGCAGTCCTCGCGTGGGAAGACCCAGCGCTTTTGACGGAAGGTTGCCACAACTTCTACCTCGTCCTCGCGGACCGAAATCATCGGATGGGTGGTTGGCAGCAGTACCCGGTGATCGAGTTGCTTAATCACTTCGGCCAATGCATCGCGGAACGCGATGAAGTCGATGACGTACTGATTCTCGTCCAACTCGCCAGTCACCTCTGCTTTGACGGCATAATTATGACCATGCAAGCACTCGCAGATGTCGCCGGCGAAGGTAATAAAATGTGCGGCGCTAAAAACGAGTTGCTCTTTTTGTAGCGATACGCGATAGGTACCCGTGGGCTTAGACATGCAACTTTCTCGCTGGAGGTTGTATTGATAGTGAGGCCTAGTATTCTAGCGTGATGTCTTGCGCATTATCGCGAATCTGAATGAGTAAGCCTAGCAGTCGTCGCCGGCCTATTCCCAGCCTTACCACCTTATACCCCCAAAGCCACCTGCCAATGAGCATGGTCCGTGTTGGAAAAACTGTCTCGCTGCAGCTTCGCAAAGAGCTCACGCGTTCGATTAAGCGAGGGCACGCCTGGCTCTACTCAGATGCCATCGATGTCGTTCGGGCGCCGGGCGGTTCCGTAGCCATCCTCAGCGATCGGCGAGGTGATAAGCGCGTGGCCAGCGGCATTTACGACCCTCAGCATGCCATACCGCTGCGCATCTGCCGCACTCAGCCAGCGTGGACGCTGGACGATCAGTGGCTGAGTGAGCAGTTGCGATCGGCCATTGCATTGCGGCGGGCTGCTTTTGACGAACGCACGACCGGCTATCGCTTAGTAGCTGGAGAAGGGGACGGTCTGCCGGGTTTAATCGTCGATGTCTACGATCGCACGGCAGTGATCAAGCTCGATGGCGGCGCACCCGAGGCCTTTTACCAACCGCTGCCGATAGCACAGTGGCTGTGCCAACATCTGCCGCTCGATTGTGTGGTCTTGCGAACTCGCCAGCGGGGCAGTGCAGGGGAGGCCTTGGTCGGCGCTCTGCCCACTGCGCCCATCGTGTTTCTAGAGAATGGACTGCGTTTTACGGCTGAGGTGGTGCATGGCCAGAAGACTGGATTCTTTTTAGATCAACGCGACAACCGGGCGTTGGTAGAGCGGATGGCCGAGGGCTGTCGCATGTTGAATCTGTTTAGTTTCAACGGCGGTTTCTCCGTAGCGGCCGGACGCGGCGGAGCTACGCAAGTAACCTCGGTCGATATCGCTGCGGCGGCCATCGCAGCGGCGCAAGAGCACTGGTCGATGAACCATTTGCCCGATGCAGCGCACACGGGGGTGGTAGCTGATTGTTTTGAATTTTTAGAGTCGGCGGCCAGTGATCGTCAATTGTGGGACCTAGTTGTGTGCGATCCTCCGTCATTTGCACCCAATGAAAAATCCAGAGATAAAGCCATCGCGGCTTACGGGAAACTCGCTCAAATGTCCGCCCGAGTGACCCGCCCGCAGGGCCTGATCGGGCTCGCTTCGTGCTCCAGCCACGTGGACGCCGGCACGTTCCGCGAACTGAACGCCGAGGCCTTCGGTCGCGGCCGCAGGTGTGCTACATTGCTGGCCGAGTGCAGCCAGCCGATCGACCATCCCACGCCTTTGGCCATGCCCGAACTTCGGTACCTGAAGTTCCAGTTGTTTCGGCTCGACTGACCACGGTGTATCGAGCGAAAAGACAACTGTGCAAAGATGCTGCTTGCATTTGAAGGTTGGGCTGCGTCGCGGCAGCGGGAAATTTCACAACTTCGAGAGCTATGCAAATGGATTGGGATCCAGAGGTCGATACACCAGCCACAATCGCCATCATAGGTGCCGGGCCCGCGGGGGTAGAAGCCGCGCTGTACGCGCGTTTCTTGGGCTACTTCGTAATGCTGTTTGATACTCGCCGAGTTGGGCATCGGCTGTTAGCCTGCGGCGACGAGCTCTTAGCGCAGCCGTGGAGCGAGGTGGCTTCGCCCTTGGGATTGGCCGCCTTGGCTGCGCAGGGTACCGCAAAGGAGCTGCCGGCCAGCCATGCGCGGGTAAGCTATCGCCAATACGTAGAGCAGTATTTAATACCGGTGGCGCGCACTGATCTACTGTACGAATCGGTGCAGATCAACTCGCCGGTCGTCTCGGTCAGTCGCACCTGTTGCGGGTCAGGGCAGGCTATATCCCTAGAGCAGCGAGCCGAGCAAGAGTTTCGCCTGCTGATCGATTCGCAGCAGCGCGGCGAGTACACGCAGTTGGCCGATGTCGTGCTCGATTGCAGCGGGCTCGGGCGACTGCCGGGATTGGCCAGTGGTGGAGGGCTGGCCGTTGGGGAGCGAGCCAGTCTAGAGCACATGTTGCTGGGGCGAGTGGACGTGTTGGGCAAGCACCGCGCGCGGCTGGCCGGCAAGCATGCGCTGCTGTACGGTCGCGACTGGGCAGCCTGCGCTAACGCTCTGGACATCGTTATGCTCGCGCGAGAAACGCCGGGGACTCGCGCTACGTGGATCGTGCCTAAGCAACTGGACGGTACAGCTCCGCTGCGTCTGCCCAGCGATGTGTCTGATGAGTTCACGAGCGCTGCGCAGCGTTTGGTGAGAAACCAAGACAGCGATAGCCCGATCGGCTGTGTCGAGGCTTGGGGAGTTGAAGCCGCACGCTTTGACGAGACCGAGGGCTGGCGCGTGCGATTACAAGTCGAGGAGGAGGAGACTGTAGACGTGCTCGGGGCGAATTTTATCAACTGCCGCGATGCCTCGCGCGATTGGAGTCTAACGCATGCATTACCGCTGGCGACTGATTTAGCCACCGAAGGACTGACGGCTGAACCGCACTACTATGTGCTTGGGCACAAGGCGGTCGAGTCGGGCGCGGCGTTCGCCATCCCTCAGGCTTTCGAACACATTAAACAAGTTTTTGCGCGCATCGGAGGTCGAGCCGAGTTGGACCTTTACGACACTGTGCGGCGGCATGCTGAAGGTTAACGGTCCAAGTGGTGCCGTCGCCTGCGCAGACCGCGACTATCGATTCGGTGGGACGAACTGGGCCGAGTGGCTGTCAGTCGCGGGGAAGGGTGGCTTTCAGTCGCGGGGAAGGCGTAGCAGACGCTGCGACTCTTGGAATATAAATTCGACATCCATGAACGGTTCGTAGCCGATGTCTTGCCACAGCACGCGCCCTCGAGAATCGAGCAAAAATGTGCCATGCAGCGGCTGTTGTTCGAAATCATCGAAACAACGATAGGCTTTAAAAGCGGTCAGTTGCGGGTCGGAATGAATGGGGATCAGCAGCGGCTGGCTGCCGTAAGCGTCCAAGCCCTCTACGAGCGACTGAGCATCTTCGCTGCTAATGGCCATCAGTTGTATACCGGCTTGTTGGAACTGCGCCGCGCGGGGTGAAAAGGCGTGGAGTTGTTCGACACAGTGCAAGCATCCAGAGCCCAGATAGAAGATTACAATCGTGGGTTGGCCAGCAAAGTGTTTGAGCCGAACATCGGTCTGCTGAGGCGACTGCACTACAAACTCCGGTGCCAGATAGGGCTGCCAGCGAAATGGTCCCAAGCTGTCTAGGCTGGGCCGCTGTCCAATATCGTCGGCCGCAACATATTCGGCTGTCCAGCGTGGCGTGGATGAAATGTCCAGCTCGTCGACCAGCGGCTGCAATCGGGCCAGCAACGGTGTGTCGAGGTCTGCCACGCAGGCCAACTGGCGCGTGACGTCAAAGGCTGTCCGCGCGTCCTGGCTACCCGAGTGCTGGTACAGCAACCAGGTTTTGACCGCGTTTGAGGGGACCTCGTTGGGATCGCTGGCGATTTTTTTGTCGACTAGCTTGAGCGCCTCATCGAATTGTCCGTCGGCGGCTAGCCACTCAGCTCGTAGAAGTTCGTCGGAAAGATCGGAGTCCTTCCATAGGGTGAGGGCTGCGGCCCAGTCTGCTTGCGCGGCACTTTGTGCGGCCCGGACACTTGCCGCCGCCTTGTCGACTGCCTCACGCTGCTGTGTGAGCTCTTTACTTTTCTTGGCGAATTCTTCTTGCTGTTGTTTGTCCAGTTTGCAGGCGTCTGCCAGCGCTTCAGCGTCGACCGTTGGCTTAGCAGGCGCTGGTGGGCGCTCCCGGCTAGCTTCTAACTGTCGCTGGGCGGAGGTCAACGAGGTTGCCTCGGCCTGCAGCGTAGCAAGCTCAGCGGCTGCCTCGGCGGCTTGACCAGTCAACGCGTAGGCTACTCCCAGATAGCGCGCACACTCAAGCTCTAGTTTTTTGTCGTCGCTGGCCTCGAGCACTTGGCTGCGCGATAATTCAATCAGTTCGGGCCACAGCCGATAGGCGCTCAGGGTCAGCAGCAGTCGCTCGCGTCCGTACTTGGTGCTGCCCGACTTGGCCGGCGTATTGAGCTTGGGATGCCGGGGAAGAGAGAGCATGTTTTGGGCCAGCGCCAGCGCGTCGTTGACGCGACCGATTTTGATCAAATTGCGAATGAGCCACTCGTTGTTGTGCGCGAAATTATGAATCTGGTCAGGCAGCACGCGATCGCGCATCATATGCGCATGGTCGACTCGGGCTGAAGCCTCCTGTTGCCAGACCGCATCCTGGTAGCGGTGCAATTCCGAATAGGTGTGCCCCGGCATGTGCCACATGTGCGCGATGGCTGGCAGGCTGGGCCCGCACAACGCGGCGCTGGCCAGTGCCAATTTGGGTTTGTGCTTGTCCCACAGATGAATGCGATAGTGGTGAGCCGGGTGATTGGGATTGGCATCGAAGATATCCTGCAGCACCGCATCGATGGCCAGGCGACTGACGATCGGTAAATCAGCTCGCTCATTGTGCCAGAGCTGCAGTGCCAGAAAAGCTCGGGCTTCGATGTCTTCAGGGAACTCCTCAACCAGCGTCTCGAGATCGCGCGTGTAGTTCTGTGCGCGTTGCTTTTTATCGATCTGCTTTTTATCGGCCTGCTTCTTATCGGCCTGCTTCTTGTCGCCGTTGCTGTTGCCGTTGCTGTTGCCGTCGCCGCAGAATTTCTCAAGGGCCGCGATGTAGAGTTGTTCGCGGCGGGAAGCGGAGTCTTGGCGAAGGACGGCTTGGGCGATGAAGTCTCGCGCACGACCGCGGTTCTCTACGTTGGCCATAGCCATGCCCCAGTAGCACATCGCACAGTCGGGATCGTGCACTGCGGCTTGCCGGAAGGAGCGTTCGGCTTCGTAGTACCAGAAGCCGTGCAGTTGCGCAACGCCTTGTTGGATAAATTGCTGGGCTAGCTCATTGTCAGTGGAGACGGGGAAGTGAATATTTCCCAATCCCTGCATTAAGTAGGCAGCCTGCCGCGGCCCCTCGTTGAACACCTCGCCGTGTGCAGAGTGCCCAGCGGCAAGGTCGTCGTCGGCCTGTACCTGCGGACGCGCGGGCGAGACGGCAAATAGCGCACTTATGAGAAGGATGAGTAGCGCTGAAACTTTTTGAGTGCCAAACATGGGCGGAGCTTTGTGCGGCAGGATGAAGCAGTTGAGCACTATCTTCATCCATTGCATCCATGATAGCAAGAACTCTACCCGTAAGTGCTACATTCCAGTTCGCGAAACCAGCAGCGCTGGGCTGCATGGCTGCTCGTTTCGCGACTAGGTCACCAGAGGGCAGAGACTATGGATTGGTCTGGCCGGGCGCGCCCACCGTAGAGCTGGTCGCTGGAGCCATGCCGGGCGAATCAACGCCCACCTGCGTGGGGTTGAAGCCGCCCGCACTGGCTGGAGCGGGGACTTCGACCGCTTCGGGATTGGTGCGCGGTGTAAAGAAGCGTCCTCTTTCGACGGCATCTTGATAGGCGGGAGCCGGCCAAGCTCCTTCGCTCAAGCCAACTTGATTGTAGTTGAGCAATGACCCCTTCTCGCGGTGAAAATCTCGCAGGGCGAGTTGGTAGTCGGTCAGCGAACGGTAGTAAGAGCTTTGACTGATAGCCAATTGTTGCTGGGCTTGCAGTAGGAAGTTGATGTTGTCCAGGCCGCTCTCGTAGCGCGCCTGCAGTGCGTCGACTTGTTGGCGGTCGGCGTCTTGGCGATTGTAGTTGGACTGCATCAATTGGTAGGCTCGATCGACCAGCCGACTCGCGTTGCTCAAGTCGTGCGAAATGCGCAGCTCTTGCTCTTCGAGCAAAGCGGTTTCGCGAGCAAGATTCCAACGCGCGTTGGCGACCGCTGCACTGGCTTGACGCAAGCCGACGGGATAACCCAGTTCGACTCCCGCCTGCCATTCTTGATAGTTGCCGTCAAAGATGTTCTGGTACAAGCTGTTGAAAGTGTTATTCGAATCGTAACCATCGATCAACGAGTCACCCAGGCCGCGCCAGCGATAGAGCCCTAGGAAGTCGAGCGTCGGCTTGCGGTTTAAACGCGCGGCTAGCATTTCCAGCTCACGCCGTTTGATATTCCACTTCTGACGGCGGATCTCGACGCGTCGCGTCAGCGCATCGCTCAAAGCGGCGTCCCAGTCAAAGATGACTTCCCCGTCCATCGGCTGGCTGGTCGGCTTGAGCAGTTGACCATCGGTCGGTGGCAATCCCATCAGATAGCGCAGCCGCTGCTCGGATGCGTAGAGGCCTCTGGTTCCTGACAGCGAATCGCGGACATTGACGTCAAAGGTATAGTAGCTAGCGCTGGCCTGCGCCACGGCGGCGGCGTCTCCACCACGCATGCCCACTTTCTGAAGCTCTTTGACGCGCTGCCATGTCAATAGAGCGCTGTTGCGACCAGCGACGATCGTCTCCAGATTGTGATACGCGAAATGCAGCTCCCAGTAAGCGGTCTCTACGTCGTTAATAAACGTAATGATCCCTTGCTCAAAGTCCGCTAGTGAGATGTCGGTGTTGATCCGCGCAATGAGCACCCCGTTGTACTGACCGATGGGCGAATCGGGTCCGGCGATGCGGTTGTAGTCGACTCCCGCGCCGCGCATCAACGGTTGGCGGTATTCGGCTTCGAACCAGCCTGCGTATGCGCCACTGAACATGCGGTTGGGCGTATTGGTCAAGTCGTAGCCGCAAAACGCGCACCGGTGGCCGTCCGCTTAGCCAACTCGTAGGTGAACTGCGCGTTGGTTTGCTGCAGGGCCGGGTTTTGGAACTGCTGCAAAATGGGGTTGATTAAAATATTGTTCGGACGGTCATTGACCTGCCAGAAGAGCTGGCCGGTCGCCTGTGCATCGAAAGCCGACAAGGCCGCTTCGACGCCACCTAGCGGATTGCTCTCGGTAATGGCCGGATCGTAATTTGTCTGTGCGAACTGCGCGTTTTGTACTACGCTGCCACCGAGCGTCCGCAGGATGTCGCTGTTGGCTAGCGCGATCTGAATCGCCTCGTCCAATTGCAAATCCCGCGCGGGAAGATCGGAGGGATTCTCCACCGCTAATGGGCGCGGCGCATGGGCCACTTGAGGCTGCAGGCTAGATCGCACATTGGGATACTCGATCTGCGTGGCCAGCGACGTGTGGTAGCTCGGAGTCGCATCCCAGGTATCGCTGAAACGGAACTGCTTGGCAGGCGAGCAGCCGGTGACGGCCATGAGGCAGGCTGCGAGCCACTTGAGTTTGGCTTTGCGGCTATGACTTGTGCGTGTAACTTTCATCCCAGTGCTTCCCGATGTGAGGTATTCCTAGGCCAGGGCTCAGGAAATAGGAACCTCGGCTCTGCAGCTCAGAACCGCTGCAGATGGTATCGGATGAGTTTTCGGTATAACTCAACCTCTGGGCACAGTTCGGACAGAAACTGCGAACGCTAGCACGGGAAGATTCGTCACAATCCATACAGCTTCGCGCGGTGGGCCGGCCTAGGGCGCGATCCGAAGGGCAGCTCTACTGGGCAGCTATAAGAGGGAAGCGGGCAGGAGCGCCGTTGTACTGTGAGCCAGGACCATCGGGCCTGCGCTGAATTTGCGTGTGGAGCAGCATGTGGAGCACTGCGCAGCGAGGGCTCGGCAGATGATCTAGTGCAGCCTGACGCGCTGTGCGGTCCTGAGCACGCGTGTGAGATGTTGCTGGACTCGCGACAATCCGCGCAGCAATCTTTGCGAAGAATTGAAGCTCGGCCCGCTCAACTGCTCGGCCCGCTCAACTGCTCGGCCTGCTCAACTGCTCGGCGGCTCAAATTCTCCACCGCCTCAAATGCTCCACCAGCTCAGCTACTACTCGGCGGTTGCGGCAACCGGGCTGCTCGAGCCAGGGGCTGTGGCAGCGCTCAAGCGTGGCACGATGAGCCAGTTATAAACGCCGAAGAGCAGTCCCGAGTAGAACAAGTCGCCGAGCAACGTATTGCGGGCGAACGGGATAGCGGCGACATAGCAGCTTGTCAAACCTTCCCAGCTTGTCGCGTATCCCATCTGGGGGTCGAGCCAAACGGCGAAGTTGGTGCTGAGGAAGAAGACGGCCGTGCCCAGCAGCGAGGCCAGTGGCACGCTGGCAACGTTTACGCGGCCGCGCAGTCCGGACCCAATTAGGGCGGTCAAGCCCAGTGCGGCATACACGGTGAGCATGGTCGTGCGATCGTAAAATCCCATGCCTGAGACTTGAAACCAGTGACCGAGCAGGTCGCTGATTGCCATGGCCCCGAACGCTAGGATTAGCCCGACGCGTCCCGACAGATAACAGCCGGCAAACAGGGCCAAGGCCGCTATGGGAGTCATGTTATGGAAGTGAGGGGTAAAGCGCAAGGCGATGGCCAGAACAAAAAAGGCCAAAGCTACTAAGCGAATTTCTTTTACGTTCATCGGACGGCGTCAGGCTATAAGTCATAGGAAGCAGATGGACGACTCGGCGGTCGGCGATTTGCTCCAACTTAACCTGCGGCGGCCCGTCGAGCAAGACCGGTGCAGCCTGGCTGACTGAGCCCTGTGGTCGCACCGCCCGCTGGGGCCGAAGTGGAAAATTCCGACTTCAATGCTCAACTCTTCAACTTGCCGCCTACAGGGGGGCAGCCCAGAAGAAGCCAGCGACTGCCATGGCTTCCACCACCGCCGCGTGCGAGTCATAGGGAATCGAATCGCGCAGAAGTGGAGCGCTGCTGCCTGGGCGGTAATTGCCTAAGGCGTAGACCGACTGATGCCGCGGCTTGAGGGTGTTCAGGTACGGAATCATCGGAATAGTTCCAAAGAAGCGCGCTCCGGAGGCCAATGGTTGTAGGAGGCCGAACCGAACGTGGCCATGGCGTTCCAGCATGGCTTCCTCGAAACGCAGTGGGAAGTGGCAGATCTCGCTGGGGTGCCAATGCACGCATTTAAACACCGCCGCGCGGCCATAGGCCGCTTCAACCGGCAGTTGCTCGGCAGCACCCTCGGGGATCTGGCCGGTTCCCAGGCCTGAGACCGACAGATCGACCACTTGCACGCGATTGTTCAAACCGCGATTTTGCAGGGGCATGAGCGAGTTTTCGCTAAACTCAGCCTCGTCAGCCGGCTGCACGGGAACTGTCGCGGGCTCCAGTGGGAGAGTGCTCTGAGATGCGTTCGCGCCCAACGTAGGACCCTGGGCGGCCGGCAGTTGCGGTGGCTGCAAATCGCTGGGCGACTGAACCAGCATGACGACCCCCGAGTTTTGGGCGATGCGCAGGGCCGGACTAGCTCCTGCGCGGACGCTGCTCGCAGTCGAGACTGTTGTCTGTGAGGGCCCGGTAGTCGCCGTGGCCGCCTTTACGACCGCTCGCGGTGCGTTATGCTCCTGGCCCACGGCGCTGCTCGGAGCGATGGATAGCCCAGTAGGTATGGCGCACGTGGCCAGCAACAATGCTCCGAGCTTCTGATCAGTGATGTGGAAACGCATGGACACTCCCCCTGAAATATTGACTGCTTCCGTCATAATAGTTCGGTTCGATTCTCCCCGAAGCTTCAGATTGTTCGCGCTGCGTGGAATAATCGTTACTACCCGAACAGACACTATTACCTAGGTATCGTCCATTGGCTGACCTGCGCCAGTTGTTGACCCGTCCCAACCCCGCCGTAGGCGTTCGCACGCTGCGCTGGTTGCTGCGCGCGGCAAGTCTGCCGTACGGAGCCGTAATGCGAGCGCGCAACTGGGCCTATGATCGGGCTTGGTTGAACACTACGCGGGCGGCGCTGCCAGTCGTCTCGGTGGGCAATCTAAGTGTTGGCGGAACGGGCAAGAGTCCCATGGTAGCTTGGCTGGCAAGCTATCTGCGCGGTCGTGGGGTGCGGGTAGCTATCCTCAGTCGCGGCTACGGCCAGCTAGAGAGTGGCCAGAATGACGAGGCCTTGGAGCTTGAGTTGGCGTTGCCCGACGTGCCGCACTTGCAACACTGGGACCGCGTTGCTTCAGCCAGGCTAGCTGCCGAGGAGCTCGATATGCAGGTGCTCTTGCTAGATGACGGCTTTCAGCACCGTCGGCTGGCGCGGGACCTCGACGTGGTCTTGATCGATGCTAGTGAAACGGCTGCCGCTGGCTGGTTGCTGCCGGGTGGGCTGATGCGCGAGCCGATGTCTAGCTTATCGCGCGCCGATGTCGTCGTGCTGACGCGGGCGGCGAGCGCACAACGGCCGAGCTTTGACAAGCTGCTGGGCCAAGTTCAGCGGTATGCACCGCAAGCGATCGTGGTATCCGCCAATCACCGGCCAACAGGCCTATGGAGCGCAGAGCGTGGAGCGGTCGAATTGGGCCAACTGTCGCACCAATCGGTATTGGCCTTCTGCGCGATCGGTAGTCCTGGTTCGTTTTACAACAGCTTGGCTGAGATCGGCACCAAGGTTTTAGATACCCGGACTTGGCCCGACCACCATGCATTTACAGGTGAAGACGTGGCTGCGCTAAGTCACTGGGCGGAGCAATTTCCAGCCGCGCAGGCGATCGTGTGCACGATGAAGGACTGGGTCAAGCTCCAGAGTGAATCCCTGGCCGGACTACCGCTGCTAGCGCTGCGGATCGAAATGGAGTTCGGTCAGGGGGCGACGGCGCTTACGCAGAGGATCGATCTTCT
>JBEBXX010000024.1:0-11213 GCA_040391435.1 Aureliella helgolandensis
AGCCGCTACCTCCTGAACTATGGCCCAATATCGATCACATTGAAATAGATGATGGTGCGCCAGTGGATAGTGTGTTCAGCGAAAATACAAATGCGTCTGCTGACTGAATCGCTTCACTCGACCTGGAAGCCGGACTGGCCGTTTGTGGCATTCGCCAATGTCGGGCTGTTCTACGGAGTCCATATTCCGCCACTCGTGCCCGATGTGCTGTTGAGCCTCAACGTGCGATTGCCCGAGGATTTAACCCCCAAGCTGAATCGGTCGTATTTTGTCTGGGGTTATGGGAAACCGCCTGAGGTGGCGATTGAGATCGTGTCGAACAAGGAACGGGGTGAAGATAGCGAAAAGCTCCAGCGCTACGCTGATGCGCGAGTCTCGAACTACTTCATCTATGATCCCGACCGCTTGACGAGGAATCCTGGGACAGCGAAGGATTCAGAACAACACAAGACCTCAGCGAAACGTATCCGGCTGCACGGATTGAGTTAACGCGTACAACATGAAGGAGCCAAACTGTCACGAGATTGATAGTCGCAGGGTGAATCAGCAAGTGCCTAAGAGTTCAGCCGCTTGCGAGAGTGTTTTCCAGAAGTGGTAACACCAAATTGTACAAGAAAGAACCCGCTCTAAAAAATCCAAGATGATCGCATTATGAAGCACAATCTAATCACTCGCGGCTTGTTGCTGCTGGTCGCCACAGCGGCGCTGATCTGCCCCATTGCATCCGTTTATGCGGCGGACAAGCAACCCAACATCGTCGTCATCATGGGTGATGACATCGGTATCTGGAACATCGGTGCCTACCACCGAGGTATGATGGCCGGCAGGACGCCCAACCTCGATAAACTCGCCAAGGAAGGGATGCTTTTCACCGACTACTACGCGGAGGCGAGTTGCACGGCGGGACGCGCTGCATTCATCACAGGACAATTGCCCATTCGCACCGGTCTGACGACAGTCGGCCAGGCGGGGGCGGACGTGGGGATGCCCACTGCGGCTTGCTCGATAGCTGGCGCGCTTAAAGATGTCGGTTACGCAACTGGCCAGTTTGGCAAGAACCACCTCGGCGATCTCAATAAATATCTGCCTACCGTGCATGGCTTCGACGAGTTCTTCGGATATCTGTATCACCTGGATGCGATGGAAGACCCAGCGCACCCGGGCTATCCACAGGAACTACTCGACGTCGTCGGTCCGCGCAACATGATCCATAGCTGGGCCACGGATACCGATGACCCCACCGAGATGCCGCGTTGGGGAAAGATCGGCAAGCAAAAGATCGAAGACGCCGGCACCCTCTATCCTGAGCGGATGGAAACCGTGGACGATGAAATTCGCGATCTGGCTCTAAAGTTTATGGAGAAATCGAAAGCTGCCGGCAAGCCTTTTTTCTGCTATATCAACCCGACTCGGATGCACGTCGTTACGCACCTCTCGGATAAGTATCAGAAGATGCGCAATTCGAAGAACGGCTGGACCATCCAGGAAGCCGGCATGGCCCAGCTCGATGACGATATCGGCCTGATCATGAAGAAGCTCAAGGACATGGGCGAGGACGAGAACACCATCGTGCTCTTCACCAGCGACAACGGCACTGAGACTTTCACTTGGCCCGACGGTGGCAACACGCCGTTCAAAGGCCAGAAAGGGACGACCTACGAAGGTGGATTCCGTGCCCCAGCGATGATTCGCTGGCCGGGCAAAGTCCCTGCGGGCGTAGTTGAGAATGGTGTCATCTCCGGGCTCGACTGGTTCCCAACGTTCGTAGCTGCCGCTGGCAATCCGAACATCAAGGAAGAACTGCTCAAGGGCAAAAAGATCGGTGATGCGACCTACAAAAATCATCTCGATAGCTACAACCAGCTCGACCTCATCACTGGCAAAGGTCCTTCGGCTCGCAAGGAAATCTTCTACTTCGTTGAAAGCACGCTCGGCGCAGTGCGTATCGACGATTGGAAGTATCGCTTCATTGAGCAGCCTAACGGCTGGCTGGGTGCCAAAGAGCAAGTCAATGCGCCGGGTCTGACGAACTTGCGACTCGACCCCTTTGAGCGTCTGGGCAACCCAGCCAACGGGACCTTGGACGGTGCTCAGGGCTACTTCATGGATTCGTTTCTGTATGAGTTTTGGCGTTTCGTATTCGTGCAGCAGGAGGTAGCCAAGTTGGCTCAGACGGCTATCGATTATCCGCCTCTCCAGAAGGGTGCAAGCTTTAACCTCGACGCCGTGAAAGCTCGGATTGAGGCCGCTTCGAGAAACCACGGGCAGTAGCACTGGCGTTTTAATTGAACATCGCGCGGGCTGCCTCGCGAGTGGCGCCCGCGATTTCATCCACCATTCGACTGTAAATTCCGACCAAGAACTACTTCATGAACACCATCCACCGCACGCTGGCCGTGCTGGCAATAACGCTTGTCAGTCTCACCACCACCCCGGCACAGGACCCGCTGCCGTCGTGGAATGAAGGCGCTGCGAAGAACTCCATTATCGCCTTTGTCGGGGAAGTCACCAAGGAAGGCTCGCCGGATTTTGTTCCACCCGCCGAACGCATCGCCACCTTTGACAACGACGGCACGCTGTGGTGCGAGCAGCCGATGTATTTCCAACTGCTGTTCGCGATTGACCGTGTCCGAGTGCTAGCGCCGCAGCATCCAGAATGGAAGGACACTGAACCCTTGGCTTCGCTACTCAAGGGCGACCTGAAGACCGCCCTGGCCGGCGGCGAGAAGGCAATGATGGAAATCGTGGCGGTCACGCACGCCGGGATGACCACCGAGGACTTCGAAAATATAGTCAGGGACTGGATCGCCACCGCCAAGCATCCCGTTACGCAACGACCGCTGCTAGAGATGGTCTCTCAGCCGATGATTGAACTGCTCGCTTACTTGCGCGCCAATGGCTTTAAAACCTTTATCGTTTCCGGCGGTGGCATCGAATTTATGCGCCCCTGGACGGAACACGTGTATGGCATACCGCCCGAGCAGGTCGTAGGCAGCAGCGGCCGGTTAAAGTGGGAGATAGTGGCTGAAGAACCAACGCTGATGAAGCTGCCCGCGATGGATTTCATTGATGACAAGCAAGGCAAACCCGTCGGCATTCAAAAGCATATCGGTCGCCGCCCCATCGCCGCTTTTGGCAACTCCGATGGCGACCTGGAGATGCTGCAGTGGACCGCCGCCGGCCCTGGCTCGCGATTTTGCCTGTACGTTCACCACACCGATGCCGAGCGCGAATATTCTTACGATCGCGATTCGCACGTCGGCCAGCTAGACCAGGGGCTTGCCGAAGCCGCCGCCAAGGGCTGGACCGTGGTGGACATGAAAGACGACTGGAAGACGATCTTTCCGCCCAAGCGATAATTGCTGACTCGCGCCAGCATTACTTGACGCTTCTGGCTCCACCCCTGATACTTCTCGGTTTGCTTTTTAGCGTACCCAGGAGAATACCGTGCCAGCAGCTTGTGTGATTGGATTGCAGTGGGGAGACGAAGCCAAAGGGAAATTGGTCGACCTATTGGCCCCAGACCACGATTGTGTCGTCCGCTATCAGGGGGGGGCAAATGCGGGGCATACCGTCGTCAGCGGTAGCGAAGTCTACAAACTGCACCACGTGCCGAGCGGCATTCTGCACTCCTCAGTGATGAACTTCATCACTCCCGGCGTAGTTATCGAACCCACCACCTTGATCGGCGAGCTCGAGGGGCTGGAGTCGCGCGGCATCGATCCTCGGAAAAACCTATTGATCAGCGAGCGAGCGCATCTGGTCATGCCTTGGCACTTGGCCGAGGACCAAGTCATGAATCAATTGGCCGTGCAGGGCGAAAATATTGGCACCACGCTCCGCGGCATTGGCCCCTGCTACCGCGACAAAGTCGGCCGCAATTATGCGGTGCGGGCCACCGATTTGCTGCATGCGGATCTGCCGCAGCGGATCACCCACATCGTCGATGCAAAAAACGCGCTGCTCAAAGGGATGAGCCACGCGGGTTGTGGCAATCCCACGTCACCGCAACTGGACGCGGCGGAAATCATTGCCCAGGCCAAGCGCTGGAGCGAGCAGCTTGGGCCGCTCATCGGCGATACCACCAATCGCCTACTCGACGAATTGGACCAGGGCAAGCGGCTGCTGATGGAGGGCGCGCAGGGATCGCTGTTGGACATCGACCACGGCACGTACCCTTTTGTCACCAGTAGCAATTCCTCGGGCGTCGGTATCAGCACCGGTTCGGGAGTGCCCGGCAAATGGATCAGGCACGTCATCGGCGTGGCCAAAGCCTATTCAACTCGCGTCGGTGGAGGCCCCTTCCCCACCGAGCTAACCTGCGAGACCGGACAGAAAATCCGGGATCTCGGCCGCGAATACGGCACCACCACGGGGCGTCCCAGAAGATGCGGTTGGTTTGATGCCGTGGCCGTGCGCTACACCGCGCGCTTGGGCGGCATCGATTCGCTAGCCCTGATGATGATGGACGTCATGGCTCACTTTGACGAGATCAACGTGTGCGTAGCCTATGAGATCGATGGACAACGCGTGGAGCATTTCCCGTGCGATGCAGACGTGCTGCGCCGAGCCAAGCCGATCTATGAGACGCATGCGGGTTGGCACCAAGATGTCACCGGCGCGCGGTCCCTGGATGATCTGCCGGAATTGGCGCACCGCTACCTGGAGCGCATTGGCCAGTTGATTGGGGTTCCCGTGAAGGTCATCTCGGTCGGTCCGGACCGCGAGCAGACCATTTTCGTCAACCGTGAGCAGTTGTTGGCGTGAGCCCCGGCGTTCTTCTAACTTAACGTCAGCGATATAAACGTGGCGCAAGGGCCTAGTAGATTGTTGCCAATGAAAACCATGGAAGCCTGCCGATGAACGAGCCGACAACGTCGCCGGCTGAATGCCCGTGCGTGCCGCTGGAGCGACGCCCTAAGCATGTGGCGGTGATCATGGACGGAAATGGCCGCTGGGCGCAGCAGCAACGGCTGCCGCGCATCGAAGGCCATCTGCGCGGTGTCGATGCCGTCCGCCGCACCATGGACGCCTGCAAAGACCTGGGGGTCCAGACGCTGACGCTGTACTGCTTGAGCAGCGAAAATTGGAAGCGTCCGGCTCAGGAGCTGGAGTTCCTAATGGCCCTCCTGCGCGAGTACCTGATCGGCGAGCGCGAATCGCTGGTGGAGAACAATCTCCAGCTCAAGATCATCGGTCGCCGAGAGCGATTGCCGCAGGATGTGCAAGTTGAAATGGATCGCACGCTGGACGCCTGCCGCAGCAATGACGGCATGACGCTGGTGTTGGCCATCAACTACGGGGCGCGTTCTGAAATTGTCGACGCATTGACCGCCATCGCGCGGCGCGTCGAAGCCGGCGAGATCCGCAGCGATCAGATTACTGAGCAAATGGTCACTGAGCACTTGTACACGGCCGACCTGCCCGACCCCGACCTGCTGATTCGGACCAGCGGTGAAATGCGCATCAGCAATTTCCTGCTGTGGCAGATCAGCTATGCAGAAATCTGGGTTACTCCCACTCTCTGGCCCGAGTTCGATCGACAGCATCTCGTGGAAGCCATCAACGACTTCGCATCCCGCAATCGGCGCTACGGCGGTCTACAGCCTCAGCCGGAATCCTCTGCATGACTCTCTGGAGGAGCCCAGCCGTTGCTGCGTTATAGACTCGCTTCCGCTGCGCTGATCATTAGTGCCGCCCTGATCGTCGTCGCTTTAGATAGCCCCTGGCCGTTTGGAGATGCCGCAGTGGCGCTGCTGCCCGGCGCGACTGACAACCCTTCCGCACAAAACACTTCCGCGGAGAACACTCGGACCGGCCAAGCGAGCCTGCCCAGTTGCACCGGCTGCTGGATGGTCGGACTGGGATTTCTGCTGTTTTTTGGAAGCGCCATCGAATGCGTCGGCATGTGCGCAAAGAGCCCGCTGGGTTCGATCTCTGCGCCTGCGCTGATTGGGTGCGGCGGGGTCATGTTGGCCGCGGCACTCCCCGCGTTTTGGCCGCTCAGTGGCATGTCCTATCCCAGCGACTGCCTGTTGGGCAGGCTGGGTTGGCCACTGGCAGCGGGTGCACTGGCCCAACTAGGTTGTTTTGCCTGGTATATGCCCACCTATCGCGCTCATTCGGGAGACTTTTCGCGAGCCATTCTGGCGGGTTGGGTGTCTGTCTATTTTGGTGGCTGCTTTGCGTTTTCTGTAGCTCTACGCCTGACGGGTACCTCCGGGTGGGGTTTGTTCCTAGTCGTGGGTGTGATCACCATCACCAAGTTTTCCGATGCGGGCGCCTATTTTACAGGCCGAGCCGTCGGTCGCACCAAGCTGTGTCCGGCCGTTAGTCCCGGCAAGACGGTGGAGGGCTTGCTGGGTGGCATGCTAACTGCAGTCTTAGTGGCTTGGGTCATTTTTGGCACTTTCGCCCCGCTGGTCTTTGGCAGCCATGCTGTCCGGGCCCATCCGCTGGGTTGCATTGTGCTGGGTATACTGCTTACGCTAGCAGGCGTATGCGGGGATTTGCTCGAATCGATCTTTAAACGAGAGATGAGTTGCAAAGATAGTGGTAGGCTACTGCCTGGGCTGGGCGGACTGTGGGATGTGACCGATTCCTTGTTGCCCGCGATGGTGGTGGCATATCTAGTGATTGTAGCTGGCCTAATTCAGGGCCCTGGCCAGTGAATCAGTGATCACACGGGGGTGTTTCGCTAGATTTCCGCCAATGCGTATGCACCCACCGCGTCGCTTGTGGAAAGAAGCTTTGGGGAGTTTCTCGAACAAAGGACTTGTATGTCAGAAGCCAACATCAATTTGACCGATCCGGCCGTGATCCTAAGTCTCTTTGGGCCCCAGGATCAGTACTTGAAGATCATCCGCAATCATTTCGGCGTAGCCATTACCCACCGCGACGGCAAATTGAAGATCGTTGGCGAGGAGGAAGCGGTGCGGCGAGCCACTGGCTTGCTGGAATTATTGCATCAGCGGGTGCAGCAGCAAGGCATTTTAAGCCTGCAGGACGTGCGCGGTGCAATTTCCGGCGGAGCTAGCTCGCAGACCGATGCGGCCGGCGATACGGTCGATGTGGAGGCTCGGGCCGGTCGTCCGCGGCTGGCCTCGAGCCGCAGTTCGGTCGTCGAAGTCAATCTGCCGCATCTGCATCGCAAGATTAAGCCCAAGACCGAAGGCCAAGCCGCGTACATCAAGGCTATTCGCGAGCATGACTTGACGCTCTGCCGAGGACCGGCGGGCTGCGGCAAGACCTATCTGGCAGTCGCCCTGGCCGTCGAGGCGCTCAAAAGTCAGACGATTCAAAAAATTGTGTTGGTCCGGCCGGCGGTCGAAGCAGGCGAGAGCCTCGGCTTTCTTCCGGGCGACCTTCAGGCCAAACTCAATCCCTACCTGCGTCCGCTCCTGGACGGGCTCAATGAAATGCTCGACTACGACCAGGTAAAATACTTGATGGAGCATGATGTGATTGAGGTCATCCCGCTGGCCTACATGCGTGGCCGCACGTTGAACAGGGCCTTTATTATCCTAGACGAAGCGCAAAATACCACTTCGGCTCAGATGAAAATGTTTTTGACCCGGATGGGCGAGTATTCCAAGATTGTCGTGTCAGGCGACATCACCCAAGTTGACCTGCCGGGGGGGGTGACGAGCGGCTTGCGAGACGCTTGGCATCGTCTGACTGGCCTTCGCGGCGTAAGCTTTGTAAGCTTGACTGCTGCAGACATCGTTAGACACCCGTGGGTGCAGGACATCGTCAATCGTTACGAGCAGCGCCACCGTGTGGAACCTCAGGAGATTAGCGAGCGAGAGTAGCTCGCAAAAAATAGTCGGATGGCACCATCTACGACCAAACGCACGCGCAGCGAGCGCGTCGCTTCAATTCAGCTTGAGCCCAGTTCGCTCCATCGCTGGTTGCGGCAGTTCATGACCAGTCAAAATCTTCTGCAGGTCGCATTGGCGTTGGTAGCCGCTGCGCTGATCGTCATCATCCTGCAGGGATGGCGGCCCGCTTTCGCCTACCGCGAAGGGCAAATTCCACCGCGCGATTTGGTCGCCCGGGTCGCCTTTGATATGGTCGATTCCGGCCAGACCGAACTGCTGCGCAAGCAAAAACGCCGCGAGGTCTTGTGCTTTTATGAAAATCGCTCGCAGCCAATCTCACAGCTCAGCAGCACCATCAAGAACAAATTCTCGTCGCTGCTGGGCGATACGCCGTACGCGGAACTGTCGGCAGAGCAGCAGCGGACGCTGGCCGAATTCATGCCCACGGCGATCGGCAATGACGAGCTGACGCCCGCCGAAGCACTGCAGCGGATTCGCCTGGTGCTCGACGAACGCACCAAGCTGGAAGGTGGCAAGTTTGACCAGGCTCTCAAGTCGGTCCTCGATCCCATCGCGGAAACGGGCGTGCTGAAGACGATCGGACATGATAGCGAACACGGTAACCAACGCTCGATCATCGTCTTTCCGGCCGGGCTGCCCGAGGACCGCGTGTTTGTGGATATTCCCAAAGTTCGCCACGCAGAGATCGTAGCCGAGTTACCACAGAAAGTCGCCGAGCGTTTTCAACAGGTCTTCAACAGTCCCGATGCGGTGATCATCGCGCGCATGGTCAGTAAATACTTGGTTGAAAACCTGCCGGTCACGTTGACCTACCAACAAAACCTCAGCGAGGAGGCCCGTGTTAAAGCCGAGGACTCCGTCGAGGACGCAGTCGTCTCCTATTATCCGACGGTCAGTAAATTGGCACAGGCCGGACAGCCCATCAGCCGTGCAAACCAGTTGCCGCTGTTGCGGGCTGAGTACGAAGCCTGGGTAAAGCAACTGTCGTGGGGCGAAACGATTATTCGCTTGATGGCCTTCCTGGGGATGCTGGCCGCCCTGTATCTGCTGTGCGGTTTGTATATCTATTTCCAATACGACCGACGGCTGCTGGCCAGTCCCGTGCAATTGGCTCGGCTGCTGGGCTTGGTGGTGGCTACGGCACTGTTCTGCCGCTATGCATCGCCCGATCCGATGCGGGCCGAGATTGTGCCGCTCGTGCTGTGCACGATGACCATGACGATTACCTTCGGACGCCAAGTGGCGATGTTGGTTTCCACTTGCATTGCGATGTGCATCACGCTGGGATTGGGGCTGGACATCGGCGAATTCGTGACGCTGTGCAGTGGCACTTGTGCGGCTGCCTTGCTGCTGGGACGCATCCGCACGCGAACCAAGCTGATCTATGTCGGCTTAGCGGCCGGGACGATCGTGGCTATGACTCACCTAGGCGTGGACATTGTACTGGGTAGGCTGGACGTGACTGTACCGGCCGTGGCTGAGGCGAATTCGCAGCCTCGGCAGGACTGGTTGACGCTGTTGCCAGTCTTGGCAAAAGAGGCTCTGCGAGTGGGCGGGTTCACGCTCTTGGCCGGGGCGCTGATGTACGCACTCCTCCCCTTCGCTGAGCGACTGTTCCATGTCCAGACCGATCTCAGCCTGCTCGAACTGGGCGATGCCAGCCACCCGCTACTGCGGCAGTTGGCGCAGCGCGCTCCTGGAACTTACAATCACTCGATCAACGTGGCGGCCATCGCCGAAGCGGCCGCCGATGCGATCGGTGCACATGGCTTGCTGACCCGCGTGGGAGCCTACTTTCACGACATTGGGAAAATGTTCAAACCCAATTACTTTGTGGAGAACCAGGAGCAAGGGGGCAATTGTCATGACAGTTTGCAGCCTGCCATGAGCACGCTGGTAATCATCGCGCACGTCAAAGACGGTGCCGACTTGGCTCGTAAAAATCGTTTGCCAAAGCCGATCATCGACTTTATCGAACAGCATCACGGCACCACGCTGGTGGAATATTTTTATCGCGAAGCTACCAAGCGCAGCCAGAGCGATCCTAACAAAGAAGAACCCTCAGAAACCAGTTTCCGCTACCCAGGCCCTAAACCTCAGACGCTCGAAGCGGCCGTGTTGATGCTGGCCGATTCCGTAGAGAGCGCCAGTCGTACTTTAGTCGAACCAACTTCCTCGCGCATTCAAAGCTTAGTCGATCAAATCGCTATGAAGAAATTGCTCGATGGCCAGTTTGACCAGTGTGGCTTAACGCTGCAGCAACTGGACCAACTCAAAACGTCACTGGTTAAATCGCTCACCGCCATCTATCACGGTCGAGTTAAATACACGGGGCAAGCAAGCGCCTAGTTCATGCAATCACCATCTATCGAGCTCGACGTCGTCTACCATCTCGACGATCCCACTGCCGAGTATTACCTCGCTCACGACCCGCGAATCGAGCTGGCTGCGCAGTGGATGATAAGTCGCTTCGGTCTCTCTAAACTCTACGCCAGCGTAGCCGTTGTGGACGACGCAACAATACAGCAGCTCAACGACCAGCGCCTTGGGCACGATTGGCCCACCGATGTGATCAGCTTCGTGCTCGACCAAACGCACACCGGCGTAGAGGGCGAAGTGATCGCTAGCGCCCAAACGGCAACTCGGCTGTGTCGGGCTGCGGGCTGGGATGCACGCGATGAGCTGTTGTTATATATTGTGCATGGTCTATTGCATGTCTGCGGTATGGATGACGTGGAGCCCGAGCAGCGACAGGCCATGCGCCAAGCCGAGCGCGAGTGCTTGCTGGCCGTGGGAGTCGCACAAGCCGCTCAACATGGACAGGACTGGGATCAAATCGCACTCTCTGAAGTTGACGAATGAGCGTTAATTGGTTGGGCATGTTCATGGTTGTGTGCTGGGGGCTGACGCTCGTCGGCGGACTTGGCATGCACGTGCTGGAACACTTCAACGGTCGCAAGTTGGAAGCGTACTGCCGTCTGCGTCGCAAACCGCAGCGCTACGGCGAAATTCTGGACGAGCACGAGCAGGTGGCCGTAGCCTCGCAGTACCTCCTGCTAATAGGCCTGGTGCTGGGCTCATTGGCGGCCGGCGCGTGGTTCTTCGCCAATGGCGATGTGGAGCATGACAACGGCTGGCTGTGGACCGAGGCTGGCAATCTGAAGATCCTGGGTTGGATTGCCAGTTGGTTGGTCATGCTGATCCTGGCCGGACTGTGGCTGCCGCGCCTGGTGGTGCGTTACAGCCCCTCGTTTTTCCTGTACCACTCCTGGCCGTTTTGGAAGAGTTTGGCCATCCTAGCAGGCCCCTTTCTCGGCTTAGGTGAAGTCTTCAGTTGGGTAGGCCAACGCATGGACGACGAACCCGAGGATG
>JBEBXX010000025.1:0-11185 GCA_040391435.1 Aureliella helgolandensis
CGCCGGTCGGAGCGAGGTCCTTGAACAAGCCCTCTTTCTTGCCGTAGTTATTCAGGGCTCGAGTTAAGGCTGAGCGGAAACCAGAGACGTGGGTACCCCCTTCGATCGTGTGAATGTTATTGACGAACGACTGCACGTTTTCGGTGTATTCGGTTGAATACTGCAGCGCGATTTGACACTTCACGCCGTCGCGCGCGTCCTCGATAAGAATCACATCCG
Source organism: Aureliella helgolandensis (assembly GCA_040391435.1). Taxonomy (GTDB): domain Bacteria; phylum Planctomycetota; class Planctomycetia; order Pirellulales; family Pirellulaceae; genus Aureliella; species Aureliella helgolandensis_A. The sequence continues at coordinate 220 of JBEBXX010000025.1, forward strand.
GATGCACCGCATCGCTGGCCCGGTTCATGTGCTCCACAAATTCGACAATCCCACGCTCGTAGTAGAATTCATCCCCTTCGCCAACTCGCTCATCGTGGTATTTAATGCGCACACCGCTGTTGAGAAACGCGAGCTCCTGCAATCGCTTGTAGAGCGTGTCGTAGTTGAATTTCGTATTGCTGAAAATCGTTCCGTCGGGTTTGAAAGTGGTTTTGGTACCGCGTTTGGTGGTCGCATGCCCTTTGGCTATGGGGCCGGTCGCCACGCCACGTTCGTAGCTCTGAGTCCACACGTGACCGTCGCGCGCGACCTCCACTTCGCACCACTGCGAAAGGAAATTGACGACTGTTACCCCGACGCCGTGCAGACCGCCGGAAGTCTCATACGCCTTCTTCTCGAACTTGCCGCCAAACTTGAGCACGGTCATCACGCCTTCGAGCGTGCTGACCTCGCGCTCCATCTCCTCGCTCAACTGCTCGTGCTTCGACACGGGAATCCCGCGACCGTCGTCCTCGACCGTCACTGAGCCATCCGAGTTGATGGTTATCCCGACGGCTTTCGCATGGTTGGCCATGACTTCGTCGATCGAGTTGTCTACGACTTCGTAGACCAAGTGGTGTAGCCCTTTGAGCGTCGTATCGCCGATGTACATACTCGGACGCTCGCGCACGTGTTCGATGTCGCTCAAGTGCTTGAGGTCCGCCGAGTCATAACCGCCAGCGGTGGTGGCAATTGGTTCGGCGGGTGGAAGTTGATTCGGCTGGTTTTCTTCGCTCATCCGGTGACTTCCGGCGCGGTGCCGGATCCTTTGTGGGATATACGTACTTTCAGCGCCAAAGCCGGGCTGATGGAGTCTCGAGCTAAGAGGAAATTCCTGGCGATTTAGGAAGTGCTCGAGCAGCACAGATTGTAGCAGAAATGTTGCGACTTGGGGGGCCAAATCGCACCAAGTTGACACACTTCTTTGCCATACTCGACCCAACGATTTTACTTGTGTGGCTTGGGTCTGGGAGCATTGGTGAGCACGGTCACGGCGCCGGCGATAACGACCGCTAAACTGGCCCAGAACAGCAGTGGCACGCGTCCCCAGGTGCCCGCTTCGCTGACCGAGATGAAGGTATTGATCACCGGGGCAAATCCGAAAATCAGAGGCATCACGTAGTACGGTTTTCCCCCCGCGTTGAAGGCTAGAATCACTCCCAGTGCGCCCACGGCACCCGCCACGCCGGCTACAAACGACCAGCCCATGCCGAGTGCCGTCCAGGAGCCCAAATCAACGCTGCGCGAATAGATCAGCGCCAGCGGCGCCGCCACAGCGATCAAAAAGTAGGCCAGTCCTACGCACGCGAAAGGTCGCAAGCGACTGCCCGCCATTTTGCCCTGCCCAATGTGCAGCACCGGGCCATACGATCCCCAGCATGCCGCGGCCACAACGATCGAGATCATCACGCCCCACCAGTGGACCGGCTTCTTCGGCGCCAGCGGCGCAGGCCCTGCAGCAGCAGCCTTCGACTGGGCTGTAGACCGCTTGGCAGGGGCGCTACTGGCAGGGTCGCTACTGGCAGGCGCGGCGACCACTGCGTCCGCCTTATCAGCTTGAGCTTTGTCCTGAGCGTCTGCAGCGTCCTGAGCGTCTGCAGCAACCGCGCTCGCGGCATCGCGCTGTGGCGCAGGGCTGGCATCCCGCGATGCCTGGCCCGCTGTGGTGCTGCCAGACTTGAGCGCGGTGAGGGCGGGCGAATGGGCAGTCTTCGTGGCCTGTGCCGTGGCCAGTGCGGAAGCCGACTTGTCGGCGGTGGGCTTGAAAGTCAAAACACCTACAGCGCCGAGCGCCGCGGCGATGACACCGATCACAAAAACCGGGCGAATTTGGTCAAACGTGCGGCTCAAAAAGGCGGTCACAAGTGTGTTGACGATAGGTGCGAAACCAAATACTAGTGGCATGACATAGATTGGCAAACCGCCGTAGCCCAGGGCTAACAGAATCCCCAGAGCACCTACAGCACCTACGGCCCCGGCAACCAGCGAGTAGATGGTGCCAGTGATCGTCCAGCGGCCGACTTCCCCAGATCGCTTGAGAACGATAAAGGGAATGATGACAGCGATCAAAAAGTAGGCCAGACCCACTCCAACAAATGCCCGCAGGCTATCGTGATGGAGTGCGGTGGCGCCATTATGCAGCGTTGGACCGTACGCTCCCCAAGATATAAATGTCATGGCGGTGAACAGTAGAACAAACGGAAGACCCTTCATCGGCGGGATCAACTTTCATTAAAAGTGGCGGCGGGATACACTAGCTCTAAGTAGCTTGCTCGCAGTGCTTCAAAATTCGCATTGAAATTCGCATTGAAATTCGGGCAGTTTAACTGTCTTCGGCTGGAAAGCCGGCGGACTGGCAGCTTGCCATCTGCGGATGTTAAGCCTTGTTTCTACCATCCAGCGACTCTAGCTGACAGATGTCATCCGGCCGCTGCCGGCGCTAGACTGAAGGGATTATGCAGAATTTACAAGTAATCGTCAGCGGCAGCACCGGCTTGGTCGGCCAGGCTCTCTGCAGACAGTTGCGAGCCGATGGACATGCTGTGCGCACGTTACGGCGCCAAACCAACGGCCGCTCGTCGCCCAACGCCAGCAGTGAGTCGAGAGGCACGAGGTCCGAAGGCGAGCCCATTGCCTGGGATCCGCCACGCGGTTTGCTCGATCCCCAACAGCTCGATGGCGTGGACTGTGTCTTCCACTTAGCCGGCCATAGCATCGCAGCCGGCCGCTGGACCGCTCAGCAAAAGCAACTCATCCGCGATTCGCGCGTGCAAGCGACTCACCAGTTGGTCCAGCAGATCTGCCAGCTCCCTAGTCCACCCCGAACTTTCATCTGCGCCTCAGCGATGGGTATTTACGGTGACTGTGGCGATCAGCTAGTCGATGAAGCCACTCCCGCGGCGAAAAGTTTCTTAGCTGAAGTGGTCAGCGACTGGGAGGCGGCCTGTCAGCCGCTCGTTGACGCAGGCGTGCGCGTAGTCCATCCTCGTTTTTGTATGATACTTTCGCGATCTGGCGGCGCTCTCGGCCAGATGCTGCCGATTTTCCGCTGGCGACTAGCTGGAAGACTCGGCTCCGGTGAGCAGTACTGGAGCTGGATCGCACTGCCGGATGTCATCTCCGCTTTGCAGTGGATGATGTGCGAGCCGTCCGCCACAGGTGCCTACAATGTGGCTGCGCCCGCAGCCCTGACCAATGCCGAGTTTACCAACACGCTTGCTAGGACACTCGGCGTTTCTGCAATTTTGCCAGCGCCTGCTTGGGGCCTGCGGCTCGCCATGGGCGAGATGGCCGATGCGCTGTTGCTGTGCAGTTGCCGACTGGTCCCCCAGCGGTTGACCGATGCGGGCTTCGAATTTCAATACCCACAGTTGGCGCCGTTTCTGGCCCAGGAACTAGCTCCGGCGGAGAGCTAGTTAAGCACCCACGCATAAGTTTCGGCATATAAACAGCCGTTTTCGCGTTAATCACGGTTGGCCGTTTTCGCGTTGATCAAGATTAGCCATTGTGGCGTCAGCCACGAGTGATCGATAAAACAGGAAACTTATGCGTGGGTACGTATCTTGAGCTCAATTGCGGAATCCTCCGAGTTCGTTGGCCCGATGCACACGCGAGATGCCGAGCATGAACGCGGCCGTCCGCAGATCGACTTTGGATTGCAGGGCCTGCTGCCACACCTGTTCGAAAGCTTTATTGAGCGTGGAGTCGAGCTCCTGCCGAACTCGGTCGAGGCTCCAGCGATAGTGCTGACGATTCTGCACCCACTCAAAATAGCTGACCGTGACTCCGCCAGCGTTAGCCAAGATATCGGGCAGCACCGTCACTTCGCGCTTAACCAACTCCTCGTGCGCCATGGGCAGGATCGGTCCGTTGGCAGCCTCAATGATCGTCTTGGCTTTAATCTGATCCACATTTCCATCGTGAATCACCCCGCCCAGTGCAGCCGGGATGAGTAGATCGACTTCCAAAGCCAACAGATCGTCTGCGGGTAAGAGTTCTGCATCTTTGAAACCAGCCAGCGACTTATGTTCGAGCGTATGCGCTAGCACGGACCGCATGTTGAGCCCTTTCGGGTTGTAGTAACAACCCGTTATGTCGCTCACCGCCACGATGGGAAACATCGCGTCGCTGAGATATTTAGCCGCGTGCGAGCCGACATTTCCGAATCCTTGGATAGCGGTTCGGCAGTCCTCGGCATTGACCCCCAGGCGCTTCAGCAATTTCACTGCCAACGTTCCAACGCCTCGTCCGGTAGCCTCTTCGCGCCCCTTAGCCCCATACTCTTCTACCGGTTTGCCAGTCACTACGGCTGGATTAAAGCCATGGTACTTTTCCCATTGATTGCGAATCCATGACATGACTTCATGCGTGGTCCCCATGTCCGGTGCGGGAATGTCGGTATCGGGACCGATGATGTCATGGATGCCATCGACAAAGGCGCGCGTCAAGCGTTCGAGCTCTTTGCGAGATAGTTGGCTGGGGTCGACCGCCACGCCCCCTTTGGCACCACCGTACGGAATGTCGACGACGGCTGTCTTCCAAGTCATCAAACTGGCCAGCGCCCGGACTTCATTGAGGCTCACGTCGGGATGATACCGCAAGCCACCCTTCATCGGGCCACGGGCTTTGTCGTGCTGGACGCGAAATCCCAGATAAGTTTCCACGTGGCCATCGTCCATTTCAACTACAACTTGGACCGATAGTTCACGGTGCGAAGTGATCAGCACTTTGCGCGACCAGTCGGGCAGACAGAGTTGATCGGCGGCTTTATTGAAAAAGTAGGTAGTCGCGTCGCTGGCTTTCAAACCAATTTCCCTTGTGTAGTTAGAATGGATTTGTAATCTATCTCGATATCTTCAAGTTTGACTTTTTTTTGACGAATCCATGAGCTTATCGAGCGACGAACTTTGGCAACGCATCCCGCGTGCAGGGTTGGCCACGGCCGAGCAGTGCCGGCAATGGTCCCATGAAATTCTCCCCAAGCTGTCGCACAGCGACGCGCAGAACGGGCTCAAGCTCCTGTTGCATCTGGTCGACGCAGGACATGTAAGTAAGTATCAGGCTAAGATTATAGCCGGACAATCCACCGAGCCCATACGCTACGGAGCGTGGGTGATAGAACAACCGGTTAAGTTAGCCATGTGGCAAGGCTGGTACGAGGTGCGGCGTGGAGCAAGTGAATGCAGATGGGCCCGACCGGTCACAGCCGCCGAACTCCCGCATCTGCGACCGCTGCTGCCCAGCCTGCCGAGGGCTCTTAAGCTCGCGGCGCTGCAACTAGAGGGCCTGTTGGCCGTGCAGCCGCCCGAATTGATCGATGGTACGCTGCTGATTTTTGTTGCCTCTCCCAGAGCTGCTCTCCAGTCCGCTGCTACCGCCCCCCAAGCCGCCGCTGATCTGGCCAGGGGGCATCTGGCAGATACTCACCCAGTAACACCGCACGCGGACGCTGCGCTGGGTATTTCTGGATCCGCAAGATTGCTCTGCCAAGAGTTCGCCAATCGCCGCTGTCCGCCTGACGAAGCTACGCGACTAGTGGGTCAGCTAGCCCACACTCTGAGTGTGCTGCATGGCCAACAAATCGTGCATGGCCGCGTATTGCCCGATCGCATCTACGTGCACAATCAGCGTGTTGTGTTAGTCGTCGACCCGCTGTGCGCAGCTACCGGGCTACCTCAGCGGCTCACCGTCGGCCCCCAGGCGGCCGCTGCCGGCCCGGCGAAAACAGAGCCGCAGCTAGCCCAGTCTACCACTGGTGGATTGATCGGCAGTGTCCTGCGCAGCGCCGTTGTCTCGCAGTTTTGCGCGCCCGAAATGCGTCTGCCCGAGCCACTGCCCAGCCCCGCCAGCGACGTGTTTTCGCTGGGCGGCGTATGGTGGTGGTTGTTAACCGGTGAGGCTCCGCCCGCCTTCCGAGTCGACGCCGCTGGGCAGGCTCCAGACGCACCGCCCGCGCCGGGCCTACCCGCGGACTGCAGTTTGCCCGAACCGCTGTGGCGCTGCCTGCAGGCTTGTCTAGCCCAGAACCCGGCCAATCGGTTTGCGTCGGCCACGGAGCTTCAGCGAGCTTTGCTGGTTGCGCAGCGAGCTCGTCCGCTCGCCGTCGCCGCACCACAACCACAACCACAACCACAACCGCAGTCGCAGTCGCAGTCGCGGTCGCAGTTGCAGTCGCAGTCCGTTGGCAAGCCCGTTCCCACGGTGCAACCGCCCGCCGCGCTTCAACCCGTACAGCGAAAGCCAATGGAGCAAACACCACAACTACCAGTTGAGCAGCTACCTGCTCAACAGCTACCCGCTCAGCCAATACCCGCGCAACAACTACGCGCACAACAGCCAACACTTAGGCCAGCGCTCGGCGAGCAGCCGCATGCCCAACTGGCCGGCACTGGCACAAGTGGCACCGCGGCTGAGATTCCGCGCCGCCGCCGCAGACGTCAAGGCATTCCGTGGCTCTGGCCTATCCTGGGTGGCGGCGGCGTGTTGATTGGCTTACTGCTGCTGCTCAAATTCACGGGTGCTCTCCAGCCATCCAGGGAGTCGAGCGTGGGCAGCGCCAAGCGGCCCATTCCGAACCCGCCCCCCAGCCTCGGCACCGCGCCGGCTGTGGTGCCACCTGTCGCGCCGGCTGTGGCGCAGTCGAGCCGCGCCACTGATCCGCGCAGCCCGCACTATGAAATTGTGCCGGATCGCCCAGGCGCAAAACAGCGCGGGCTGTGGGCTCCTCCCACCGCTCCGGCCCCTTTGCCGCTGGATTTGCTGCCCCCCGGCGGACAATTGTTTCTTTCGCTGCGGCCAGAGCAGTGGCCTTCATTGGAGCAAACGCTCGACGCTTCTAGTCAAAACACCGAAGCGGCTTCACTGGCTTGGTCGGACGTGTTAGGCCCGCAGGTCACCGAACTCTCACAACAGCTTCAAGCCATGTCGGGTGTTCCATTGGTGGACACCGCGCAAGTCACTTTGGCATTCTATGCTGCCGAGCAGAGCGGGCAGCCGCCGCGTGTGTGTGCGCGTTTTCACTTGAGTCGTCCCAAGCCGCTGGCAGAATTAACTGCCGCTTGGAATGCTCCAGCCGATGGGCAGGTTTCTGAACAGCGACTGTGGATAGCCAGCCCTCAGCAGGCATTTTACATCCCTCGGCAGACTCCGCCAGCGACCGGGGCGACCGCTGAGAGTCAGGGTGGAGCAGCGGTAGAGATGGTCAGCGAGTTCAGTGTTGGGCCAGCCGACATGCTGCGTGAAGTCGCCGAACTCGACGGTGCGCGCGGGCCACTGCTCCCGCATTTAGAGAAGCTGTGGAACGCTACGGATCGCACGGCCACTATGTCGCTGCTGATCTCGACGCCATTTCTGTTTACCGAGGGACGCGACTTGCTTAACGTACTCCCCTCACCGCTAAGTCCAGCACTCAGACAGTGGCTTGGCGGCGATGTCCGCGGTGCTTCCATGCAAGTGCACTGGCAGCCGCAGTGGTACTTGGAAACGCGCGTCGTCGGTACAAGCGATATGGATGCAGGCAAGATTCTGGCGCGGCAACAGCAGCAAGTTCAAAGCTTGCCTGCGATGGTCGAACAATGGTTGGTCAGCCATAATGTCCATCCATATTGGCGCGGGCTGGCAATGCGTTATCCACATATGCTGCGGACGTTTGTGGACTACTCTCGGTTTGGTGTAGAGCATGGCACAGCCCTAATGAATAGCTACTTGCCCAGCCAGGGTGGCACCAATTTAGCCCTGACGTCCTGGATTGCACTGCAAGACTATGCGACATCCAGCGCTACAGCAAACGTCCCAGCCGCAAATGCCACAGCCGCAAATGCCACAGCAGCGGCAACGGGGGCTGCGAGAAGTGGTAGCACCGCCGCCCCGGTGGAGGATATCGAGACCTATCTATCGCAGGCCATCGACTTGAGTTTCGATCAAGAGCCGATTGAAGTGGCGCTGCAAATGGTAGCCGACGAGGCGAATGCACACCTGCCGCCGGGTGCTCAGCCGCTACGATTTGTGCTGGACGGCGCGGCCTTTGGTAAAGCTGGCATCACTCGCAATCAACAGCTCAGCGATTTTCGCATACAGCAGCAGTCCGTTCGAGACGCACTGACGGAAATTGCCCGACGTGGAAATCCAGTTACCACCGTCACCGATTTGCGAGATGCCGACCAACGCCTTCTGTGGATCGTTGCCCCCGATCCAAACAGTTCCAGCGGTGCATCGATGATCTCACTCACCACACGCACCGCAGCCAAAGAGAGCGGCTACGCACTGCCCAAAGAGTTCGCACCGGAATCTTAAGACATCGCTTGGCGGCAGGTCCTGAGCCTGCGTTAACACTGAAAAGTCGCGTCCTAAAGCTTGCGCGTGGTTTCAGCTCGGCCCGCTTCGCGGACACTCGGCGGCGGGCTATCTGTGCGTTTTTTGGGCGAACCAAACAGGCTCAGCAGTGCAGGCAGAAAAACCAAATCGGCGAACAGAGCAGCCGCAATGGTGATGACTCCCATCGTAGCGAAAATGCGATGGTCGCGCGAGTCACTGAATGTAACGATGGAAAAGCCCGCGACCAAGACCGCAGTGGTCATGATCAAGGCCGTACCTACACCGGTAAATGCCTTGCGGATCGCCTCATCATCGCTGTCACAGTGCGCACGCTCCTCGCGATAGCGAGTTAGGAAGTGGATCGTGTCATCGACGGCAATTCCTAAACAGACCGTGAAATTACAGACCATGACAATTTCCAGGTTATAGCCGGCAATGACTAGATAGGTGGCTGTAAGAGCTAGCGGAAATAGATTCGGAATAATCGAAATCAAGCCTAATCTCAGCGAGCGATAGACTACTGCCAGAATGACCAGAATGATCACCGCCGCCGATCCCAGGCTGCTGGCCAGGTCTACAACGATTTGATATAGATTGCGCCACCGCCATACTGCCCGTCCATCCAACCGCAAAGTGAATTCGGGGTGGTCGGCTTCAATCCCGCGAAGCTGCTCTTCAATGCGTTCAAAAACCGGGCCATAGGCGGCGATGCCCAGATCCTGGACGCGAAAAGAGATGCTGGCATGTCGCTGGGCGGGTTGGTAGAAGGCTTGTTTTAACTGCAGCGGTAGCAATTCCAACAAGCTCATTCGTTCGTCCGGCGGGCCTTGCCCGGGTTGCGCATCGATCAGGTTCCGTATGGAAAGTGGATGGCCTATCAAGGGCTCGCTGTTGAGCACATCGTCGGCCGCCGTGACGACCTTCAATATCTCCGGTGCCATGTCTTCGATGCGATCGTTCCAATTCACTTCGATCGATGAGAACTCGAGGCCACCGAAAGAGCGATCGACGTGCAGCATGGCCTGAGTCGACTCAGCCTGCAGCGGTAGGCCATCGGTCTCGCGCTGATCGGGCTCCAGCCTCAGGCCAACGGCCAGGAACAGAAGCGTGCTGAGCACTCCCACAGCCGCCGTAGCCTTGCGATGTCTTAATACCCAAGCAATCACACCCTCAATGCGTTGGAGATGGCGATCGATCAAGCCAAGCTCGTGGCCTACGTGCAGCTTATTACCCAGCCAGGAGGAACTGGCCATGGGGATCACAATCACCACCGCAATGAAGCTCAAGGCCACACCGATCGTGCTGCACCAACCAAATTCCTGGACCCATTTGCTGTTGGCCAGCATCAGCGAGCCGAAGCCGACTGCGGTGGTCAGTGAGGTCAAAAAGCAGGCCATGCCCACCTGCTTCAATCCCTCTTCGGAGGCCGTGTCGCGAGCTAGACCGGCGGCCCGTAGGCTGCGAATCTGGACCATCAAATGGACACCGTCGGTCAGGCCCACCAGACTGACCAAGATGGGCAGAATGACGTCGACCAATGGATTGCTGATTTCAAAATAGCTGATAATTCCGGTGGTCCAAAATACCCCTAAGGCTGGAGCGAGCGCGACGATGATGACGGCCCGCAATCCGCGAAAGAGGATTAGTGTCATGAGGAAGATCACGCCGTAGCCGATCGTTTGATATTTCCACTGGTTATCCTCGTGGGCAGCGATGGCAGAGATCGTAGCTGGGATGCGCCCGGTTACTCGAAACCGCAATTCGACATCGGGGAACTCTCTGCCAACGCGTTCAGCCGCCTCGCGAATCTGGCTGGTGGCCGCAGCGTCAGAAAACAAGTTGTACTTGTCGAACGTGAGCAGCATCAACGTCGTTTGGCCATCGTCGCTGAGCAACTGCCCTGCCACCAATGGATGCCGCATGGCTTTGTCGCGCGCGGCTTCGAATCGTCCCTCGGAGGCGTTCGCTTTGGGCAACAATGGCTCGCGCAGGCCAAAGATGTTGAGCATCGGAATGCGGTCCATCCACAGCACACGCTTGACTTGAGGCAGCTCTTCAATCCGCGCAGCCACCTGCCGCAGTGCCTGTGTCCCGCGCGAGGTGAAGATGTCGGAAGATTCGACGACCAGCACCGCGTCTGAAGCGGACAGGCTTATCGGCTGCGCCTGCGCAGAGGAACCGGGGGCTGCCTGCGTCGCGGCTGGGACATCTGGCAATTCTGCCGACGTCCGCTTGAATACATTGGTCACGATCCGCGGGTCGACGTGACCGATAATCGCAAAGGCTGAAATAGTCAGTAGCACACACCACATCAAACTGCGGTTGCGTACGCTCCAAGCGGCCAAGCGGACAGATAGTGGGGGCATACTCGAATCGTGGTTAGGGACTTGGGAGCGGAAAGCGTTGCTGGGCGACCTGCCGAACTTCATCGGCAGTGATGACCTGATCAGCATCTAGATCCCAAAGTTTGAAGTGCAGCCTGCGCACCACAATGTCCACTTCGGACATATGGATCTCCCCATCTGCATCCCCATCCAGAGCAGCTAAGACGCGCCGGGAGTAGGCCTGGATGTCAGCTTGTCGTTGGTCCTCTGGCGATGGCAGCCTTGTGACA
>JBEBXX010000026.1:0-11121 GCA_040391435.1 Aureliella helgolandensis
GAGGTTGGCTTTGGTTAGAAAATGGTTGATTAAAAAATCCAGCGATCGAGTTGCGCTAAAATACAAGCGGTGGCAATTAAGCGTCGCTAAAAAACTAGCGGATACTTTTTCACTGAGCGCACCATAAGCTTTTCATTTTCTTGTGCTGGTGCCGGTGGTGGCGGTGCTATAGTCGCTCTACGCTAGAATTTGATGAATGAGATGGCCTTCCACATTGGTCAACCGTCGCTGGATGCCATTGTGTTCAAAGGTCAGACGTTCATGGTCCAAGCCCAGCAGATGCAGGATGGTCGCGTTCAGGTCGTACAGTGGGTGGATGTCCAGCACGGCTCTCTGTCCCAAGTCATCGGTCATGCCGTGGCTCACACCTGGCTTGACGCCGGCGCCGGTCATCCAGCACGTAAAACCGTCCGGATTGTGGTCGCGTCCCTGAGCACCTTTCTGGAAAAAGGGCATGCGTCCGAACTCGGTGCACCACACCACTAGCGTGTCTTCCAGCAGGCCGCGCGCCTTCATATCCTTGATCATCGCCGCTGTGGGTTGATCCAGGATCTGAGCGTGCACATCGTATTGCTCTTTGAGCTTGCTGTGCCCATCCCAGTTCAGCTCGCCACCACTTGCGTAGGCACCATTGAACAACTGCACAAACCGCACTCCGTTTTCGATCAAACGCCGAGCTAAAATGCAATTTCTAGCGTAGGCGGCACGCGTCGGATTCGATTCATCGTCCGCTCCGTAGCTCTTCAACACATGCGCTGGTTCGGACGTGAGATCGGTAATCTCCGGTACGCTCAGTTGCATCCGCGCAGCTAATTCGTAGCTAGCGATGCGCGCGGCCAACTTGCTATCGCCGGGATGCTGCTGCAAGTGTCGCTCGTTCATCCGCTGCAGCAATCCGCGAGTGGCTTGGTCGGCAGCGCTCGTCACCCCCGGCGCGGTTAGATGCCGAATCGGAGATTTAGAGCTGACGGGCGTGCCTTGGAAGGCGGCGGGTAAAAAGCCAGGCCCCCAGTTGTTAGAACCGTTTTGCGGCACACCACGCGGATCGGGACTGGCTATATACGCCGGAAGGTTCTGGTTCTCAGTCCCCAGTGCATAACTGGTCCAAGCTCCCAAGCTGGGGAAGCCATCGAGCTGAGTGCCCGTGGACAAGAAATTTTCCGCAGGTCCATGAGTGTTGGTGGTGCTGGTCAATGAATGAATAAAGGCGATGTCGTCGGTCAACTCGGCCAGGTGCGGAATCAGATCGCTGACCCACTTGCCAGTCTGCCCGCGCTGACGGAACTTGTACTGCGGGCGGGCCAGGTCACCCGCCGGGCCTTGGAACGTTACCGCGGGACCGCCCGGTAGTGGCTGGCCATCCAACTTGATCAACTCCGGTTTGTAGTCCCAGGTCTCAAGCTGACTCACGGCGCCGGCACAAAAGATCACCAGCACGTTCTTGGCCTTGGCGGCATGGTGGCCGGGGCGGGTGGCAAACGGCCGGGCGGGGTCGATCTGCGGCTGTGCGGCCAAAAGCTGATCGCTCGCCAGTAGGTCTAGCAGGGCAATCGAACTTAGCCCCGTCGCAGCCTCGCCAAGAAAGCCACGACGATTCAGGAGCTGTCGGCCACTATTAGAAAGCTTAGGCGAGGACATTGTGCGACTCGTATATAAACATCTGACCTCCCGTCCGCGATTCGCCGACGGCGCATACCGCACGAAATGACCGCACAAGTTGACCGCACGAGCTGAGGGCAGCGGAAGGTACCAGAACTTAGGGAATAAACAAAAATTCGTTGCTGTTGAACAAGGCTCGACACAGCGCCGAGAGCCCGAACTCGCGAACCACGGCAACCGCATCCGCGAGTTCTTCGCTACTAGGCTGGCGATTCAATCCCAGCCAGTATGCTTGCTGGACCTGTTGGCGGACATCATTGCCGGCCCGCTCTTCCAAAAGCAGCGCAAACGCTTGGGCCTGTTCGATTGCAAAAGTACTATTGAACAGATTTAGCGCCTGGATCGGAGTTGTGGATTCGATCCTTCGGGCAGCGCTCTGTCCACCGTCCGGACAATCAAAAGCGCCGAACACGGCATCTCGCTCGCGACGCACTTTGTGCGCATAGATCATTCGCCGCAATCCCTCGCCGCTATAGGAAGCCACAGGGGTGAATCCGGACAAACCGCCGCGCTGGTTGAAGAGATCGTAACCGCGGCCTCCCATTGTCAGATTCAACCGCCCGTTGATCGCCAGTATGGAATCGCGAATCGCCTCCCCTTCCAATCGCCGCGACGGATACCTCCACAGCATGCGCACATCGGCGTCCTTGGCAGCAGCCGCCGGATTGTGCTCGGTCGATTGGCGGTAAGTTGCCGACAACACGATCTGGCGATGCATGTGTTTGATCGACCAATCGCCCCGAATTAGTTCGAGCGCTAGCCAGTCCAGCAAGGCCGGATGCGTGGGCTTCGAGCCGTTGCGACCAAAGTCATTTGGCGTATCTACGAAACCGATACCAAAGTGCCATTGCCAAATTCGGTTCGCCATGACGCGAGCCGTGAGCGGGTTGTCGGGGCTGGCAATCCAATCGGCCAGCACCTGACGTCGCTGCTGCTCGGCACAGTCGGGCGGAAGCCGCACTTCGCCCAGCGAACTAAGCACAGCAGGAACTACTAATTCCTTGGGCTGTTCGGGGTCGCCACGATTGAGCAGGTAGATCTCGTCGGGCGTGCGAAACGTTCCGCAAAACGCCATAAGGCCATTCTCGCTGGCTTGGATCTTCTCCTCCAACTCGCACTTTTCCTCATGCAGTGCGCTGACTAGACGAGCTTCTGCGGCCGGTAGTCCACTGGTGCGAAACACGCTTGATGCCTTGGCACTTGCCTCCCATGGGCTGCGATCGCTCGAGTCGGCGACTCGCCGCCAGTGCTCGTCGACGGCGGTTTCAATGACGTACTGCGTAGCCAAACGATCTTGAAACTGACCCTCGCGGTCGCGGCTCCAGACGATTCGTGCAACCTCCTGTTCAGTGGCAAATCCTAGCTCCACCCAGCCTTGGCCGTCGGTGTTTGACAACCACGAACTCGAGTTGCCGTGGTGCCCATCGTTGATCAAGTGCGGTCCGTGTCGCTGGGCCACAATCTCGTCGCCCGATGTGCTTACCGTAGTTCCCAGGCTGGCCAGAGCAACGTTCTGTCCCTGTGAATTAAAGACTTCCAGTTCATCGATGCAAGGTGCCAAGCCGTTGGTCGCCAACACGGTAAAGCGCAGTCGCTTGGCTGTTAACGGCGCGATGCGATCGGTGTTGAGCTTCGGCTGAACTGAAGTGCGGGCGGGCCCCAGATGAGTCAACTCTGTCCACTGATCTGCCTCCACTCCGGCTTCCAGCGTGTAGGCCGTAGCCAGGCGATCGGTGTATTGTTGCTTGCGGTCGCGGCTCCATACAACTTTTCCAATACGTGTTGCTTGCGGCAGTTCAAACATCACCCAGCCCGTGCCGTCGGTGCTGGACATCCAACTGCTCGAATTACCATACTCACCGTCGTGGATGAATTCCAATTTGTGGTTCGCCGAGTGCACGCTGCCCGAAGCGATCACTTTAGTGCCCAGCGACGCTAGCGCGATATTCTTAGGCTGCGACTCGTCGGTGTAAATTTCGAACTCATCGATACAGGGCGCGATCAACCCCAGACTGGGATGCAAGTTTGCATCGTGGACAGTGAACCGAACAAATTTTGCCAACACGGGTTCGAAGACTTCGACGTTCTCATGGGCATTGGTGAGGCGAACGGGCGCATCACCCTCATGACTGGGCCGCGCGATGGGAACAAACTGGGTCAGTTGCTCCTCGATCTCGGCGATGCGATCTCTAAAACCGACAGCTTGCTTCTTTAGGGCTTCCGTGTGCGGTGTCGACAGCTCGCGCTCCGCGTACTCAACTCCCGCCACAAAGGCTTGCATGCTGTAATAATCTATGGCCGTGATCGGATCGAACTTGTGGTCGTGACACCGAGCGCAGCCAACGCTCAACCCCAAAAACGTCTGCGTTACATTATTGACAATCTCGTCTAGCGAATCCTGGCGGGCTAATCGTTTGGACGGCTCATCTGCGCCGATCTGACCGGGGAGCAGCACGGATGCAGTGATCAGAAAACCGGTGGCCCGATCCTGTCCCATCGCGTCTCCCACGATCTGCTGTTTGATGAATTGGTCATAGGGTGTGTCCTTATTCATCGACTCGATGACGTAGTCGCGATACGGCCAAGCATTGGGGCGTTCGGTGTTGACTTCGAAACCATGCGTGTCGGCGTAGCGCACGACGTCGAGCCAATGCTGCGCCCAACGTTCACCGTATCGTGGCGATTGCAGCAGGCGCTCAACGACTTCCGCATAAGCCACTTCACCCTCATTAACGCGGCGTAGGAAGTCATCGACCTCCTGTGCCGTGGGAGGCAGTCCCGTCAGATCAAATGTCACGCGCCGCAGCCACACTACGGGCTCGGCCGGCGGCGCAGGCCTCAGCCCTTGTTGCTCCAAGGCTGCCAAGACAAACTGGTCGATGGGACTGCGGGGCCAATCGCGATCCGATAAATGAGGGACTTGCGGCGGACAGACCGGCTTGAATGACCAGTGGTCCAGGCGATCTTCCAGCACAGCTAGATCCGCCCCGTCAGGCCAATCAGCGCCTTGCTCAATCCACGCTGTCAAAGTCGCAATATGTTCTGCCGACAAGGGCTCGTCGCTGGGTGGCATACGCGAATCCGCGTCGTCCTCAGTGACCAGTTCAATCAGTGGACTCGCTTCAGGGTCCCCCGCGACCACGAACGGCCCCCAGCCATCGCCCCCTTTGAACGCCTCCGATTTGATGTCTAGCCGCAAGCCGCTAGACTGTTTCTCCTGTCCATGACAGGCATAGCAATGCCGCTGGAGGATCGGCCGGACGTCGGCAATAAAATCGACATCAGCGGCCGACAGCGATGTGGCGGTGGTCACGCTCCCGATGGCTGCCAAGAGACTGCTGGCGACGAAGAGACCGATGGCAAGCGGCCGACCAGCGGCAAGGGATAAGCCGGAGGCGAATGATAAAGCGGAGGCAAGCGGCGAACCGTCGAGCAGCGCATAGCGGTGGGAGGTGCTAAGCATAGGATTCCTGCAGGGCGAGCAAAGCGTGGCGGGCCCTACCATTGTATTACTAAAGCAGCTTCAAGTGTTGCGATTTTTTACAGGGACCCGCTTCCCGACGCGGCGTGGCGGAGTTGCTTTACGACTCAGCAGTGCCCGCCAAAGCGTCGACCAGTCCACAGCGATAGTCGGGAAATTGCAAGCGATAGCCCGACTCAGCCAACAGGCGGGCGGGCGAGATACGTTTGTCGTTAGCACGTAGAGCCTTGGCCGACTGCGCGTCGGGCTCGACGAACTCAGGCTGGGCAACTCCGCAGAGTTCGGCTAGGTAACGGTAAAACGTTTCACGCAGCACCGGCTGACCATCGGACAGTAGATACATCGTGTGCTGCATGCCATGCGTGAGCATCCAACACAGCGTGTGGGCTATATCGCTAACATGCACCAAA
The DNA here is from genome assembly GCA_040391435.1 of Aureliella helgolandensis. Taxonomy (GTDB): domain Bacteria; phylum Planctomycetota; class Planctomycetia; order Pirellulales; family Pirellulaceae; genus Aureliella; species Aureliella helgolandensis_A. The sequence goes on from JBEBXX010000026.1 coordinate 5,551, forward strand.
TTGAGGTGTCCCTGACGCGACACCGCCAGCGGTTCACCGCGCCGCAAACGCTCGGCTAAGGGTATTCGTCCCGGACCATAGATACCAGCTAGACGCAAGATGCAGTGTTCGACTTGGCCTAGCGTGCCGGGCTGCGAACCGGCCTGGGCCAACCATCGTTCGGCTGCCACAGCGATGCGTGGACCAATGCGTAGTGGCGATACGGGCGTGGTTTCGTCGATCCATTCGGTTGACGAATGACCGTAGACACCCGTGGTGCTCAGGTAGATCAACTTTTTCCAGCCAGCCGGCAGCGCTGCGCACAGGTTCTGCAGTCCCATAGCATGCGTTTGCTCAGCCGTGACATCGTCGTGAGGCTCGCTGGCCGATGCGGCGGTGGCTTTTCCAGACGGGGCGTCTCCCGTTAAAGTGGGCAGCTTAGACATCGTCTGAGCGACCGCCTCAGACGCCGGTTCTGACGCCACGCCAGCCAAAGCCGCGGCTTGGTCGGCGCGATGCGGCACGGCGATCAGCACACGGTCGACCGACGGCAAGTCGTGCAGAGTGTCAGGATTGAGCCAGTGTCCCAAGCAGGGTCTAACCCCCACAGCTAGCAACTCATCGAAGCGCGATTCGCTGCGAGTCAGCGCATACACGACATGCCCACTCTGTCTAGCCACGTTAGCGACTTGACACCCGACATATCCACAGCCCACGATGAGCCAACGTTCTGCGACCACTGGATCTCGCTCCCTAAAATAGATCGACTCACTCGCCGTCGCACGAGCCTCTGCGGCTGAGTAAATTTACTCAGCTCGGCACAGCTTAAACTACCGAAAACGTTTAGACTAGACAAACTCACCGCGTCTTGCGTTGAGCGCAAGGCAATGGTCAGGGCGGGACCAACGAGTCCCAGTTTTAAAGCAGCCTACTCGAAACACGTATCCCCTCAGCAACTTAATGGAAGCGCTCAGCCCACATGTTTTTTCCTATCAGCGATGACGATCGCCATGTAACGACTACCGCCTTTGTAACCTACGCGCTGCTAGCGGCCAACGTGTTGCTCTTTCTAGTACAACTTAACGACGACTCCTTCACCTATGGCTGGAGCGTAATCCCCCGCGAGATTACCACCGGCGTCGACCTGGTCGAACCGCAGCCCATTCAGGTTGGGGACGAAGTAGTGCTGATCCCGCAAGCACCAGGGCCATCGATTCTGTGGTTAACGCTGCTCTCATCGATGTTCATGCACGGTGGCTTTGGCCACATCGCTGGAAACATGCTCTATTTGTGGATTTTCGGCAACAACGTCGAGCATCGCTTTGGCCACTTTTGGTTCCTCGTCTTCTACCTTGCCGCCGGATTGGTCGGGAGCTTTGCGCAGATCATGGTCAATCCGGAGAGTGTCATCCCCAACTTGGGAGCGTCGGGGGCCATTGCCGGCGTGATGGGAGCCTACTTGGTGCTGTTTCCTCGCAATCGCATCAATGCCATCGTGCTGTACTACGTCGTTACGGTGCCAGCTATTGTGGTGTTGGGGATGTGGATCGCCATGCAGTTTTTCAGTGGAGTCGGTGCAATTGCCGCGACGAGCGAGACGGGCGGAGTAGCCTACTTAGCTCACGTGGGAGGTTTTATGGCGGGCGTCGTAGCTGGGCTATGCTGTCGCATGACTTTGCCGAATGAGCCTGACTCACTGCTCAAGCGGCAATATCAAAGCGATCCCAAGGCGCATCGCTGGTGGTAAGCAAGCCAAGCGGCGTTGTTCGTAGAGTGGCTCGGACGAAAACACTGCCGTTCAGCGAAAAGGGTCGATTTGTGAAGATATTCAAATAAGCCGTACGCCACCCTCCCAATCGGACGATACATAATAAAGGGATCCTTTCATTATCTTGGTTTGCTAGCGTCCGTTCCATGAGTAAGTCACGGCCAGTAGTTGCAAACGAGGGTACACATGCTGATAAGCGGCTTACTGCGTGGGCTGTCGACCGGCGGGCTGTACTGCAGAGCGGAGCGGCGATGGTCGCAGCCTCTGCCCTGGCGCTGCACAATGCCCACGACCTGGTTGCGGCACCGCCGGTAGAGAAACTAGGACAAGTTCTCGGCAGACGTCGAACCGGCGACTCCGTATTTAAACAGCGGGCCGTGGCCGACTACCAGCGCAACATGGCCGAGTTCGGTGGCCGCATGTCAGCCGCCAGCCAGCGACTGCTGCAGGCATATCCGCGTGGAGTTCCCTGGCAGTTCGACGTGTTGATCATCGGTTCAGGCTATGGTGCGTCGATCTCAGCAGCGCGCCTGGCCGCAAAGTTGAATCGTGGCTATCGGCTGGGCGTTCTTGAACGTGGCCGCGAGTGGATCCCAGGCACGTTTCCAGACCGCTTGCCCGATGTGTTAGAGGAATCGCGACTGGACTTAAAAGGCAACAACAAAGGGGCCCTGCGCAATCCAGCCGGACTGTTCAATGTGAGTCAATTCGACGAGATAACCATTCTCAGCGGCAGTGGCCTAGGTGGTTCCTCTTTAATCAATGCCAATGTCGCCTACCGGCCTGATGCGGATGTGTTTACTCAGTCGGTATGGCCGGCAGCCTTGCGCAATATCGATTACCTAGAGGCCTATTTCAATTTGGCCGAGGCCGAGTTGGGGGTCGCTCGCGAACCGCCGGATCACACCCATAAGATGCTTGCCCAGCGGAAGGCCGCCGAGTATCTTCGCGCCAGTGGCGTTAGCTATGAAGCAGCCCAACTAACGTTGACTCGGGCCGCCAGCGAACTGCCAGTCATCAATCGTCAAGGCATGACGCAGCGCGGTTGCATTGACTGTGGCGACTGCCTGACCGGCTGCAACGTGGGAGCCAAGAACACGCTGGCTCAAAACTACCTGCCACTGGCCCGCCGCGCGGGAGCCGAATTCTTCACCCAGACCGAAGTGCATCGCATTGAAAAGATAGACAATTATTACCGCGTCCACTACACGCACTATGCCGACGATGGTCAGGGGGGGTTTGCGAGCTGCCACGGAGCCACCACGACTCGCGTACTAATCCTGGGGGCGGGTAGCTTGGGGAGCAGTGAAATCCTCATGCGTTCGCAAGCCGCCGCTCTACAGTTGTCACCGCGCTTGGGACAAGCTTGGACTGCCAACGGCGATGCGGTGGGTTTCATTCGTCGCAGCCAATATCCGACCGGCATCGGAGGTTACTCGGCGTTTCCTACGGACCGCGCTAAGGTGGGGCCGACGATTCAAACGAACCTTACCTATCCCAACCGAAGCCTCGCCGGACGCGTGCTGATCCAAGAGGGTTCGGCCGCCCGCGCGTACGCTAATGCACTGGGGTTTCTCAAGCGCGACTTGGATCTAGATCAAACGCTGGTGCTACTCGGCATGGGCCACGACGGTGCCGCTGGCAAAATGTTCTTAGACGAGCAGGGCTACGCGCAGGTTACATGGCCCGGCTTGCTGGAGAGCGACTACCGCAAGCTGATTCGTGGCGAGTTCCAACGCGTGGCCGAAGGTCTAGGTGGTAAATATGAATACTTGAAGATCTTCGGTGATCGCATGATCTCCGTGCATCCCTTGGGCGGCTGCGGCATGTCCGACGATCCCGCCTGTGGAGTTGTCAACCACAAGGGGCAAGTCTTTGACGCACAGTTTGGTGGAGACATCGATCCGCGCACCGAGCAGCCGCGCGTGCATGCAGGACTGTACGTTATCGATGGCGCCATGCTCCCCACCTCGATCGCGTGCAACCCGCTGTTGACCATTTCCGCGTTGGCTGAACGCTGCGCGGACCATCTCGTCGCCGAACCCGAACTTGCCGAGCTGTTCGTCAGCCCCTAATCTGTCAGCGCCTGATCTGTCGGCCCCTAATCTGTCGGCTCCTAATCTGTCGGCTCCTAATCTGTCGGCTGGCAACGACTACATGCCTGCGCGGAGCGCGTCCAAGTGCCGCCCAAAATGATCGGCTAGCACTGCCCTATAGGTCTCTGGATGAGCTTCTAGCGTGCCGCGAATGGCCGGCCCCAACTCACTATCGGTCAACGTCGAACCGAAGGTACAGTGCAATATCTGCCGCCCAGGTGCAGTGAACCCCTGCCCCTGAGGCACATCGTCCCAGCATTCTAGATATGCCCTCTGCAGTTCGTCGCTACTAAGCGACTCCGGCGGCGGAACCGTCGCATTGGTGGCTGAAACGTGGTAGGTAGCCTTGTCGACGTCATAATGGCGTCGCGCAAACTGGACGATCTCGCGGAACAATGCCGGCTCATGAATAGCGACTACGCGCAGCGCCTCTAGATAGCTGGTGCCCGCCGTCTTGACGTGAAAGCGGCCACGCGTAGCCCGCGCCAAGCTGGTGTACATCGACAGTTTGTCCGATCCGGAGTGCAGGCTGAGTTTGTAGGGACCGAGCATGTCCGCTATCGCAGCATGGTCCTGCAGCGAAGCTTCCAGTTCGCTGACACTCCCTTTGTAATCGACTCCTTTTTCAAGTTCGCCGATAAAACGCGGCGCTAGGCTGACCAATTTCATCCCGCCCTGCAAGCACTGTTGGGCGATGATGTAGTGTTCAGCCAGCGTGGTCGGTTGGTCCGTCTCGTCGACGGACAGTTCTATTTCGTAGTCTCGACCAGCCGCGGACTGCACATCAGCGATGTAGCTACCCAGTTCCAAAGCCGATTGAATTGCCGCGCCGTACTTCACCGCCGCCCGCATACAAGCAGCCTCGTCGAGCACGACGCGTGTACCGCTGGGCAATTGGATCGAACCGCCGAGGGTACTGGAGTACCATGCAGCGTGAGCCCGCGCCGCCCTAAATTTCTCGCGCAGTTGACTTTCGTTGTAGTCATCGGCGCGTTGATCGACGTGACCGGAAGGATCGATCGTGAAGAAGGTGAAGCCCACGGTCGCGGTAGCATCGACGTCGTCTGTTGTTTTCAAATGGTCCGCGTCGGCGCCGATGCGTCCCGTCCAGCCCGCGGCTCGTGCCCCCTGCAGTGCGTCCTGCATGACGTGCTGAGGCGCCCGCTGAGTACGGGCCATCTCTCGAATGGACTGCTGCGGGAAGATGGGCTCGATCGATCCGCCGCTGCGCTGCATCGCCGCCACATGCCCGGCGGTAGCCAATCCAATGCGATCGCCAAAGCCGAAACTGGGCGCTAGGCCCAGCGTGACGCACGCTGCGTCATTTTTTAAGTCGTTCATAAATTCTCTTCGAGTGTAAGTGGGTGCCGCTCGGCTGCGAGTTCGCTGCTAATCGTTCTCAAAAAACTTGCGATAGGCTTCGATGGTGTGCTTGGCCGCCGCGTGGCAATCGGGCAGCGGCTGAGCTTCAGCAGACAGATACCCAGCGTAGCCGAGCTCGCGCAGGACTTCGGCAATCGCCGCGAAATTGGTATGCCCCATCCCAGCAGCCCGGCGATTGGAATCGACAAAATGAATATGCCCAAGCAAAACGCCGGCGTCGCGCAGGCCTTGGCACATATCGGCCTCTTCGATGTTCATATGGAATAGGTCGGCCAGTAGTCGCACGTTGGTCGTCTTGAGCGACCGCAGGAACTCGTGGGCTTCGCGCATGGTCGTAAGGAGGTT
>JBEBXX010000027.1:0-10705 GCA_040391435.1 Aureliella helgolandensis
GACAACGTCACGGTGGGAGCTCAGAGTGGCATTATGAACAATGTGCCCGCCGGCCAGACCGTAGTCGGCAGTCCCGCCGCGCCGCGCCGCCAGAGAATGCAGGAGTGGGCGATGATCATGCGCTTGCCCGAAATGCGCCGCGAGCTCAAGGCACTACAAGCCCAGATGGCTGAGCTGACCGGCGTTCTAGCGGAGAGCGAAAACTCATCTCAACTCGTTCGCCGCTCGGCCTAGAGCCGCCCCCTAGGTACCGCCAAACGGTGAGAAGCGTTTTTTGGGCCGCGGTGTGGCTCCTTGGAGTGCTGCGACTTGCCTTAGCTTTAGCGGTCGCTGAGTTACAAAAACCGTCAAACGGTCCGCACAGTTTCCTGGCCGCGAGAAACCTCCTTGGAGCGCTGCGACATGTCGAAGCTGTGCCATCCGCTCGACCATCAGCACTTGCCGCTTACGCCGGGCGAGTTGATCAATTGGACGCCTCTCCCACTTGCTCGACATCGTCGTTAGGAATGACGATGTCGCCAAGGAACTGGTAGTACTCGATCCCCTCCATAATTCCCCGGGCATGTGGGGCCTGGGCGAAGTAGATTCGCGGGCGATTGCGGAAATGTTCTAGCTCAGAGCTATAATTCCCAACCACAACTCCCAAAGTGCGCCCGAGGAGCATGCCTTCGTCGTTGCCAGAGTCACCAGCCACGAGCACATTCTCAGGAGCAAAGCCCCATTTGTAGAGCAGGTGCCGCATCGAGAAATCCGAGCCGCCACGCACGGGAATCACGTCGAGATACATTCCCAGCGAGAACGATACTCGCGCCCGCAGGCCCGCTTCGCGCAGCCGCTTTTTAATTTCATCGACGCTCGGTGATAGCTCGAGATCCATTTCGTAGCTGATCTTAAACTCCGACATCTTGTCTTGGCTCTGTGGAAATAGCCCTGGGACATCCGCCAGTACTTCGCGGATCTGGTCCGGCCTCCAAGCAAAACCAATCTGCTTGCGCCAGCTCAAGTCGGGAGTCAATGTTGGACCGTAGTGCAACTGTGTTCCCACGTCGGTGTCGAGCACGTCGGGCCGCGGCAATCCCAGGTGCTCGATCATCTGCATGGCATCGTCCAAGCGCCGCCCTGTGGCCACGCCAAAGCCAATATTTCGATGGTGTCGCAGCAGTTCGATAAACTCTGCCAAGCCCTCGTCGTCACCGGTTAGAGTGTTATCTAAGTCGGTAATGATCAGTCGGTCAAACTCGGGCAATCTGCGAGACTCGTGAGCTCGGGCCAAATCCGGCGTCGGCGAATCTTTTAGAATTCTGTCCAAGTCGCTCAAGTAGCGCTCGGCATGATTGCGCCACGAATAATGTTTGCGAGTACCATCGATTCCCTGCTGCGACCACTTTTGCCACTGCTCCCGGTCGGTCAGCACGCGGTGCAGGGCCTGCTCGATAGCCGCATCGTCCAGTGGATCTACGAGAATACCATTTTGACAATTGGCGATGATATCGCGCGGGCCGCCATCCTGCGTGGATACGATCGGCAGGCCAGTCGCCCCCGCCTCAAGCAGCGTCAGGCCAAAGGGCTCGGTCAGCGCCGGATTGATAAATACACCACCGCTCTGCTTGGCCATGCGATACAGATCCGCCACGTCGCGCGGATTGTGTTTCGGATACGCCACGCTGCCATACAGGTCGTACAAATCGATGCGCTGCAGCACGTTGTTGATGACCCGCTGCTGTCCCTTGGGCAGTTCGCGCAAGTCGTCGCGCGAACCCATAATCAGCACCAAGTTGGCCAACACGCGCAGCCGTGAATTGCCAAACACGTCGACCAGCTTCTCTAGATTCTTGCGCTCGTCCGGACGCGCCATCGTCAGAATCATCGGACGCTCGGGATGCCTCAGAAATCGCGACAGTTCGTCGGTCAGTTCGTGAGGCGCCTGCCAGTCGTCGCCCGGTGGAGAGAATGCGTCCAAATCTACGCCCGGCGGAATGACGTCCATCCGCGAGGGTTGGTAGTGGTCGTATAACTGATATTGGTGCTCCACTTCCTGCGAGGTGCTCGTGACGACCATCGACGCCGTCTCCAGAGCGGTCTCCTCGGCTTCGTAGCGGAGCTTGAACTTGTATCGCTTTTCGAGCGATTCGGACATTTGCGATTTGCCCAGCGACAAGCGCTGATGCTTGACTCGCCCCAGCGAATGTCCCGTGAAGATAAACGGGACGTGCAGCAGCCTCGCTAGGTGGGCTCCGGCTAGCCCCGCGTCGGCGTAATGGCCGTGAATGATGTCGGGAATGCGCGTCTTGCGGAAGTGCAGGAGCGTCTGATCTACGAACAGCTCGATGTATGGCCAGAGGGCCTCCTTTTTTAAGTAGCGTTTGGGACCGAAAGGAATGCGCACGATCGACGCGCGATCGCTCAGCGGCTCCTCGGCCACGGCGTAATCCGAGCTTACCTTGGGGTCGAATATTTGACGCGTTAACAATTCCACGCTCGACACGCGCTCGTGGAGCGCCAGTTCACGCGCCAATTCGAGCACATACTTGACCTGCCCCCCGGTATCCGCATCGCGGCCTAGCTCGGGAGCTTGCCCGCGAATCAGGCCGTGGAGGCTAATAAGAGTGATCTTCAGATCATGCTGCGGGGGCTGTTGAGGAGTCGGTCCTTCCATCATTTTGATTGCTATCCGCTTGTCTGTAAGGTCTTAAGAGTTCCAGGCGATGGCAAATGCTGCATCTTGTGAGCCTACTCCTATAGGCGGCCCGTGACAAGCATCCCCCTTTTGGCAGTCAGTACTAGCTTGGGCTGAGAAAGTCGCTTAGCGATGGAGCCTGGCCTTCCCCCGCATGTACGATTTGGCGGCGACGTTCCCGGCCGAACTGCGTGGCTTGCATATCTTAAAGCTGGCTTAAGGCAGCGGCTCCTAGGAAGACTCTCACTAGTTTGCCTATACTAGGGAACCTACCGTCGGATCGCGCGGCAGGCACGACGCATGCGGCAAAACTTACCCAGACCGCTGCGATGGTAGTTTAGGGTAGCAGTGCCGGTCTACAAATGTGCTATTAAGCAGCTCAGCCGCTTCAACCGATTCTGTCTGCATGGCAACGCTACCCAGTGGGGGACCAGCTTGCTGAGTGGCTTTCTAGCAACTACCTAGCGCTAGTTTGTCCCCAACCGAATTCCCGCTCGGAAGGGTGTCAATGACACAGACTCAATCGACAAGTAGTTGGCACAGCCCACTGGCTCTGACGAGCCTTTTGGGTTTGAGCTTGTGCTTACCAAGTGCTTTGGTATTTGCAGAAGAGCATTCGTCGCTGCGGCACACGGCGACCGTCCGAGCCATTCAAGCTGCCGAACCGGCCGTTGTAAATATTGAAGGCAATAAGCCCGCCAATCCTGCTGCCGCTGACTCACAACAAGTCAACGGCATGGGAGCGGGGGTGATCATCGACTCTCGCGGTTACATCTTGACCAACCAACACGTGGTTCAAGACGTGGGCCGCATTGAAATTACCTTGCACGACGGAACGCGTCACATCGGCCGACTGATCGCCCGCGACACCGCTACCGATTTAGCACTGGTGAAAATTAGCTCAAAATCTCCGCTGCCCGTGATCCGCTGTGGCACGTCATCCGACCTGTTGCGTGGAGAGCGCGTCATCGCCATTGGCAATCCTTTTGGCTACCATCACACGGTGACAGAAGGGATTGTCAGCGCTTTGCATCGCGACATCCCCGTCAACGGAACTCAGAATTATCCCGATCTCATCCAGACAGACGCGAGCATCAACCCGGGCAATTCGGGTGGACCGCTGCTCAACGCGGATGGCGAAATGATTGGTATCAATGCGGCGGTGCGCATTGGTGCCCAGGGGATTGGCTTTGCCATCCCGGTGGATAAAGCCATTGAGATCGCAGCCGACATGATCGCACAACATCGCCGCGGCACCTTTGAGAGCCCGGTCAGCGTGTCGACCAAGTACTCCGAGGGAATGGCGCGTGTGGAAGTGGTCCGTTCAAGTGGCAGCGACTTGCAGCATGGAGACGTGCTGCGACAGATTGCCGATCGTCCCATCCGCACTCGACTCGATTTTGAATTTGCCTTGCTCGATCAATTGGCAGATGCTGAGATAGAGGTCGACGTCGAGCGCAGCGGCAGTCGCTTCACGAGCAAGTTGTCTCCGGCGTCGCGTGCTATTTCGAGCTCAACGGCGGCGAGTTCTGCCAGCCCGGCCAGCTTGAGTACACCCACGGCCCGAGCTCAGCTAGCCTCTACCAGTACGGTACAGGACCAAGTCTATCGCATGTTGGGCTTGCGTCTGGAAGTGGCCGATGCCGCTAGAGTGCGCCAGAATGATGCGAGCTACAAGGGTGGGTTGCAGGTGGTTGCAGTCAGGCATGGCAGCCCGGCCTATACGGCTCAAATTCAAACCGGCGATGTGCTCGTCGGATTGCTCGAGTGGCAGACGCCCAATTGGGACGACTTGGCATGGATCTTAAAAGCGGATGAATTCAAAGCCAGCCCCTCCCCCAAATTCCATATCATGCGTAGCAAAGAAGTGTTTTGGGGCCGCATGGACATCGACCACGCCGCGAACCAAACCACCGTGCGGTAGCATCGGTTCCCAGCCGGCAGTTCTTCGAGCGAGCCGAACTATCGGTGAGGTCCGCGACGCATGAGACACCCTTATTCTCCAGGAGGGAATAGGAGAGAGAAGCACCCCAGATGCTTCTCTCTCCTGCAGTGTGGCTCGACGCTCCGCGTCGTCTCTTCCCACTGTGTCTCGACGCTCCGCGTCGTCTCTCTCCAGTGTGGCTCGACGCTCCGCGTCGTCTCTGCGAAGTGTCAAATTTGAAATTTGAAATCTCAGCTTTGCTTCAGTGTGGCTCGACGCTCCGCGTCGTATCCCTACCGCTCCCCACTCCATCACGCCGCCTTTTTCATCGGAATTACGGCTGGCTGCTGTGCATCCCGCGCAGCACATCTGCTCTGCACCACATTTCGAATGGTAAACGGTCGACGTTCATTGCGACGATAGTACAAACGCGTATTGGCCTCTCCCAGCAGTCCTACACTGAACAATTGAACGCTGACGATGCACAGCATGGCACCGAGCACCAGAAATGGGTTGCCCGTGATGTCGAATCCCCAGCTAAACTTCATGGCCACGGCGGCGGTCAACATCGCCAGCCCCAGAGCCAAGAAGGCGAGGCCGACGCGACCAAAGAGCTTCATGGGGCTGGTGTAGTAGTCCAGCATGTACTTGACCGTTAGGAGGTCGAGCACGACGCGCACAGTTCGGGACAGGCCATACTTGGTTTTGCCGAACTGCCGTGGGTGATGCGTAGTGACCATCTCCAAACAGCGCGCACCTCGCCAGTGCGCCAGAATAGGGATGAAACGATGCATCTCACCGTACAGCTCGAGCTCCTCGGCAATCTCTCGCCGCATGGCCTTGAGCGTGCACCCCAAATCGTGAATTGGAAAACCGGTAACGCGCGAGATCAACCAGTTAGCCATGCGACTGGGGAGCTTGCGAGTCATCAGAGCATCCTGTCGCTGCTTGCGCCAACCGTGCACCAGGTCATAGCCAGCTTCGATTTGATCGAGCATCTTAGGGATGTCGTTGGGTTCATTTTGCAGATCGCCATCGAGCATGACCAGGGTTTCGCCGCAGGCGTGTTCGATGCCAGCCTGCATGGCGGCAGTCTGACCATAGTTGCGGCGAAAGTGGACGATCTGCAACCGAGCGTCAGCCTGAGCGCAGGCGTCGAGAAGTTCGCTGGAGCCATCTTGCGAACCATCGTCGACCAAAATTAACTCGCAGGGGCCGGGCAATTCGTCCATCACGGCAGTCACTCGTTGGACGAGCAGCGGGACATTTTCGACTTCGTTGAAGATCGGAACAATAATACTAGTCCGCATCGCGCTATCCCAGGTCGACTTGCTGTAGTGGTAAGTGTCTGAACACCATAGCCAATCTGACCATTCCGCTGCAATGCAGATATTGCCGCCCCGCGGCCCAGGGGTACTGTGGACCCACGGCCCAGCCGCATTTCCGGCCAAAGGCGCAGCGGCATTTCGGGCCAAAGGCCCAGCAGATTATCTAACCCAGCCTGCAAGGCTGGGTCGCACGGCCCGCACCGCCGTCAGGGCCAACGGTCCGCCAGATTACCCGCCCCAGCCTGCAAGGCTGGCTGACACCCTAATCGCAGCAGTCGTTAAACTATTAACTTCCCCCTCTGCAATCGAGATATCCAAGTGACCGATCTGACTAACAACCCATCATCGACAGACCGCTACTCGCGGCAGGAACGCTTTGCGCCGCTGGGCATCGCAGGGCAACAACGACTGGCCGAGGCGCGGGTCTTGGTTGTTGGCTGCGGTGCACTCGGCTCGATGATCGCCGAACGGCTGGCGCGAGCTGGGGTCGGCATGATCCGCGTGGTCGACCGCGATTGGGTCGAGCTGAGCAATCTGCAGCGACAGACGCTATTTACCGAAAGCGATGCGCGCGAGTCTCGCCCTAAGGCTATCGCGGCGGCGGAAAGGCTGCGACAGATCAACAGCCAGATTGCGATTGAAGCGCATGTCGAAGATGTGCAGTTCGACAATATCGAACGACTGGCCAAGGGCTGCGATTTGATTATGGATGGAACCGACAATTTCGAGATCCGCTTCCTAGTCAACGATTACAGCGTCAAAAATAGTGTGCCGTGGGTGCATGGCGGCTGCCTCGGTGCCAGCGGTCAAGTGCTGACGATCCTGCCCGGCGACTCCGCCTGTTTTCGCTGTCTAGTTCCCGAGCTGCCACCGCGCGAGTCGCTGCAGACCTGCGATACGGTCGGCGCACTGGGACCTGCCGTCGGACTCGTCTCCTGTCTGCAAGCCGCCGAGGCGCTCAAGCTGCTCAGCGGCAATCGACAGCACAGTTGTCGAAAATTGATGGTGCTCGACACATGGCACACCGAGCTGCGACTGATCGGACTGGCTCGCCAGCCTCATTGCCCCGCTTGCGGCCAACGCAGTTTTCCGTTTTTAAGCGGAGAGATCCGCACCGAATCGACGATCATGTGCGGCAAAAATGCTGTGCAGTTCAACTCGCCGCAGTGGCACGGCGAAACGCTTGACGAGATCGCCAGCAAACTTCGACCACTGGGTGCCGTTGAGCAAAACGGGTTCTTCGTGCGGCTGGCGCTGCAGGCTTACACGCTGACCATCTTTCGCGGCGGTCGCACCGTGATTGAAGGAACAACTTCCGAGGCTGAAGCAAAGTCGGTGTTGGCACGAACTTTAGGAGGTTGAGTCGGAGGACGAGACGCGGCGGGGCCAGAAACACCACCTCCTACAGCGACACACACCCCTGCAGAAGTATATCCAGTTGTGTTACCCGTAGTAATTGGCTTACTTTTGGCCGGCTGGGTTGCACTCTGCCTCAAGGGGGCGTATTCTAACATTATACCCAGCCCCATCGGGTCGACTGCTCGATCAGGCCCCACTAACCAACCTCTTCTCGCGACAAGACACAAATCTCATGCGTTACGAATTTAGATTGGCCGAACTTCTCGGACACACTCCTGACCGTCGCAAGCGCCCGGGAACGATCAAAGCGATCGTTGAATACACGGGGCTGGATCGACATCAAGTGGCCTCGCTGCTGAAGAATGAAGCCAAGTACATTCCGCTCGACGCGCTGTCGCGGCTGTGCGACTACTTAGTGGAATACGGCCATGCTTCAGCGGATCAACTGCCCGGTGCGCTGTTTGCGGTCAAGCCCGAGCATTTCTGGGAAGTTGTCGCGCGACGCCGCAAACTAGAGATTTGCATTGGCGTGCGGCGTCCCGACGGTGACACTGCCCCCGAGTCGGCTTGGGTTGTCGCGTCCGATGCAGTGCTCATGGGTGAAGTGCTCAACGGTGTTACAACACTGGGCGGGACGGACAAGCTGATTCAGTCGGAGCACTCTCAGCAGTTGCCATCGCACCCGGAACTGCTCAAGCAGACCTTGGTGTGGAGTCCCGGCCACGTAGCGGAGAAGGATGCCATCGAGCGTTCTACCAAAGTCTACGAGAGCTTTACGTCCACGGCCGGCGACAAAGCCCTGATTTGCTTGGGGAGCGTCAAAAGCAATCCTGTAGTGGAGGTCTCTATCGCAGAGACATTTCGGGCCACGCCATTTAAGTCCGAGGACGATGTCGAGAAGGCATCCGATCGGCACTGCCCATTTTTCTTGCGTTATCGCGATCACGACCCGCACATTCCGAGTGCATCGGCCGGGATGCGCCTGAGCAAAACCGAAGACGCCAAAGAGCCAGGCATCTACTACGAGAAAGCCGACGGTACGTGGGCCTATGCGGGCGGGCAGGACACGGCACTGGTATTCTATGTCTACCGGGAATCGCTGGGGCAATTGGAGATGGTGCTGAGTGGTTTTAGCGGCCGAGCTACGCGATTGTTGGCTCGCACCTTGGCCAATCGCAGCGAAGAGTTCTGGCCGCCTGTCTACCAAGAAAATTACCTTCAGGTCGGGGCTTTCATCGTGCAGTATCAGCCGGCGGGCGGAGACGGCCAGTCGGACGACATTCTGCGGACCGATGTGGTGGGCAATCCCACTGTCACGCAGATCCCGGCTGAAGCCATCGCCCGGCGGATGCGTATGTCGCACGCCCCAGCTTCCGCTGAGGATGAAGCACCAGCCAAAAAATAGCAATGTGGCCCGACGCTCCGCGTCGGTCCTCTCCCCCAAAGCTGAAAGCTTGCACCCTGGACCGACGCTCCGCGTCGATATTCCCTTTTTTAAAGCTACCTGCCGAGAGCAACCTGCCGGACTTGCAATTGCAATGCGATTGGAGAGTTACCGACGCGGAGCGTCGGGCCACACTGGAATTACCGACGCGGAGCGTCGGGCCACACTGGCATTACTATCACACTAATTGCGTTGGCTAATTTGCTGCAACCGCTGCTGAGCCTCAGCTACGATAGGAGCCGCCTCTGGATTGTTTTGGTAGAGTTCGACGATGGACTCCCATTTCAATTTGGCTTCGGTGATTCGCGCACGGTCATAAGCCGCATTGGCTTCGTCCATCCTTTGAGTCAAGAATTGTTGGAGGGCATTGGGGCCGACGCCGCTTTGGCGAATGCGCAGCAGACCTTCGTGGGCTAGGTCGACAATGGAACGGTCCTCTTCGCGATTTCGAAACAGGCCGGCGATAGCCCGATAGCGATCAAAGGCAGTGGCGAAGTCACCGAAGCGCTCGTAGCGTCGCGCCTCGGCGTATTGCAATTGGGCCTGACTCCAGTTTTCGGTGCGGCCTCGACTCTCGTCGCGGTCGAGCTTGCGTTCTGCATCGCGGGCGTTGACCCAGCGAATCTGCTCCTTGGCCCAATCGGCGTGTTTGCTTTCGGGAAACCGCTCTACTAATTCAGTCAAGTAGCTATCGCGAGCTTCATTCCATTGCATCCATTCTTCGTCGAGCGGCGGCAGGAGAGCTGTTGCCCGGCTGCGTAGCGTTTCTTCGCTCAGCGGTAGTAGAAACCACACGATCGTAGCCACCGCAGCTAGCAGCCCGACGACAAGTACCCAGGGGCGTTCAAGAAAAGGAGTCTGATCGCGTTTGCGAGTTTTTTTGGGTCGGATCCCGAGAACTTTTTCCGCCTCCGCGCGATCGCCTTTTAACTGCAGCGGACTGAAGCCGGCGGCCACGTGCTGCAGCACACCAACTCCCTCGGCTTGCCGACGCAGGGCTTCTTTGAAGGCCAATTGCAGAGCGGTTGCGCTGAACGGGCGCTGCTTGGGCTCTTTAGCGAGCAGTTGTTCCACGATGGCATTGAGCCACACCGGGCAGTCGAGCACTTGCGCGCTGACCGTTGGAACCGGATCGTGGCATACGTGATCGATCAGCTCCGCGGGCGACTTGCCATCGAACGGAGGCGTGCCAGTCAACATGGTGTACATCACCGCACCGAGCGCATAGAGGTCGGCTTTCTCGTCGGCGGGGGCACCTTGAAGAACTTCCGGGGCGGTGAATTGCAACTGCGCTTTGGTGGGCGGCCCATCGCCGATCATGGAAGTTATCGCGTCGCGTCGCCAATCGGTAATTTTGACCGCCCCTTGGGCATTCATCAAAATTTTGTTGGTCCGCAGGCGCCCGTGAATCCAGCCCATTTGGTGTGCGTACTGCAGCGCTTCGGCCAGTTGTTGACTGGACTGAAGCGCGGTCTCCCACGGCAAGCGCTCGCGCCGCGCTAGCACGTCGGCCAGCGACTCGCCGTCGACCAACTCGTAAGCTAAGTAGGCATTGCGAGTGTCAAAGCCACCGCCGTAGCAACGCACGATCCCCGGATGCCGCAATTGTTTGAGTTGCTCTAGTTGGCTAGCGAACGCCTGGCGACTTTCAGGGGTCATACCCAACGGGATGGGAAACACGCGCAGGGCTGCCAATTTTTTTTGCTGCAGGTGAATGCCCCGGAAGACTTGCCCACTGCTCTTGGCCTTGGACAGAGGAGCTTCCAGGACGAACGGTCCGATGCGTGACTTGGCCATATCGCAGTTGCTAGAGGAGATTCAGTTCGTGACGGGGGCTCGACGGCCAGCTTCTATATTAACCCAGTTTAGTGTGGCCCGACGCTCCGCGTCGGATTTTAGTGTGCCCTGACGCTCCCCGCGTCGGATTCAAGTGTGCCCCGACGCTCGGCGTCGGATTCAAGTGTGCCCCGACG
>JBEBXX010000028.1:0-10584 GCA_040391435.1 Aureliella helgolandensis
AGCAGTCAACGGGTACCGATTCATGAGAGCGAGTACTGGGGGATTTTGAGCAACTCACCATCTTTCAGAGCAGATTGGTGAGCAATGATCCCGGCCACAGTCATGTTCAGAGCTTGGCCGATATCGACCAATGGACGGCGTTCCTGAAGAATTGAGGCGACGAACTCGTTCATCAGTTGGCCATGCGAACCGCCGTGGCCGCCGGCTTCTACACCGGGTGGCAGAGCAGGGCGACGCACGTCGGGAAGTTGGTCGGCGGCCAAGCCCTCAAATTTTCCATAATAGCTTCCCTTCTGGCCTCGAATGCGACCTCGCTCACCACCGTCGCCGGGCGTATCCCAACTGACCGCCATCCGCGCCATGCCACCTTCACTGGTGCGGAACATAGCCACTTCGGTTCCGAATGGATTTTTGTATGAGTTCTTATTGGGACTGATCAGCGGTTTGATGCTCGGCATTCCCATGCACGAGACTTCGGTAAAGCTCCCACCTGTGACGCCGATGTGATAGGCGTTAGAGTGCGTGGGATACCATTGCGGTGGCAGGCCAATCCGCCAGCCTTTGTAGGAATCGATCTGCTCGACCGAATCATGATAGTACTCGCCCTCTGAGTAGACGAGTTCGCCCAGGCTGCCGGCGCGATACAGTTCGCGCATAGCGTGCAGGTCTTCGTGGAAGTACGAGGTCTCGAACATCATGTACGTCTTACCGGTATTCTTGACAACTTCAATCAAGCGATCGGCATCTTCCACTGAACCAAATGTGGCCGGCACTGCGCACGCCACGTGTTTGCCGTGTTTCATCACTTCGATGCAGTGTCGCGCGTGGCTAGGCGCGTCTGTGGCAACGAAGATGGCTTCGATCTGATCGTCTTTGACCATTTCCTCTAGCGATGGGTATTTCTTTTCGCACCTACATGCCTGAGCCAGAGCATCGCAACGATCCGGAAATAAGTCGCTGACCGCGACTACTTCTACATTGGGATGATCCTGAAAACTGAACGCGCTACCGAAGCGGCATACGCCGTAGCCTACGATGCCCACTCGCAGCTTGCGCTCAGAGAACGGCTTCCACTGTCCGGCTGCCTTCGGATCCGTGGCCTGCTTTTCAAATCCTTGAATCGTTGGTTCTTGAGCGCTAAGCGAGTTACCAACCGAGAGCGCGGTGGCTGAACAGCCGAGCAGTTGCAGAAAGGAGCGTCTGGACGGCGCTATTGACTGAGCGCTGGACGGAGATATAGACGGAGCGCTGGACGAAGATATAGACGGAGCGCTTGACGGAGATACGAACATCGGTAGGCTCATTCGAAGTAGCGGGGGAGGGGGAGAGGCAACAGACTGCCAGCCGATTATAACCAAATCTGCGGCGGGTATCCATCTGATCCTCATTTTCAGGCCCGCTACTAACCCACGCTTACGTTCTTACATTCGGCCATTACTTATGCACCGCTCCGCCGACAACACACAGCGCCTCACCGCCCAACAATTAACAATACTTGACGCGCTTGTGCCGCTGGTCGCACAGCGGATGCAGGGGCAGCAGGCCGGCCATGGGCTGGATCACGTGCAGCGCGTGGTGCGCTCGGCGCGAGCGATTCAATCCGCAGTGGGTGGCTGTCCGTTTATCGTGGAAGTGGCAGCTTGGTTGCACGATATCGGCGATGCTAAGTTCCATGAGGGGCGCGAGCGGAGTGGCGAATTCAGCCGTGAGATACTCGGTCAGTTTGACTTGCCGAGCGAATCTACCGAGCACGTGGTAGCCATCGTCGACGGCATTTCGTTTCGCAAGTCCGGCAGCTCACCCCCACTCTCATTGGAAGGTCAGATCGTTCAGGACGCAGACCGGCTGGATGCATTGGGCGCAATCGGCATTGTGCGCACGATCGAGTATGGCGCAACGCGCGGGCAAGCCTTCTACGATCCAGCCAGTGACTTACTGCGCGACGCCACGGGTGTCGGTCACTTCTATCAAAAGTTGTTTAAGCTGCGCGGACTGCTAAACACCGAGCCTGCGCGCCGCATGTCCCAAGAGCGCGAAGAATTTATGCGGACCTTTTTGCAGCAGTTTTTCCGGGAATTCGGTACAGTTGTCGACGAGCCGTAGGTGGGTCTGTATGCAAAGTATCTTCGAAATCTGCGGAAGACTGTTCACAGCAGACCGGCGTCGCGCCACAGCCGGTGATGTCTTCTAGGCAGTCTTGTTTCGCATTGATGTTGCTTCTTTGCAACATCTGTGTCGCCTGCGAGGCAGTCGACAGCGGTGCAGTCGAGTCTGCAAGTCCTATGCAGCCAGCGACTTGCGCTGCTTTGTCAAGATCGCACAGTAGGTCTGAAAGCAGGGCTGGCGCGGCAATTGCATTCTTAAGCAGGATTCAAGCAGTTGACCTGGCTGCCCATCCGACAACTCATCCAAAGCCGCCCTCGATGCATGCAATCGACTTGGTCGACCTCGCAGCGACGTCTACTCAGTTGGCGCTGAGCATGGCCCAGTTGCGTCTGCCTCCACGCTGTTCGGCCGCGCAAGATGTATGGCTCACCTCGCGCTATCGACAAGACAATTGGCTGCACTGTCTGGCTCGCCATCGCGATGCGATCGTACGGCCCAACACCAGTCGTCGCATCCAACTTTGGCTCGAGATCATGCCCGTCATTCACGAGGTGCTGCTAGCGGAACCATTGACCAGAGTCATCGCGTATTCGGCCGGTCTGTGGAGCAAGCGTGGCTGTGAGAACGACCTTTCACCGTTGGCGCACAGTTCACTCGCCGCACATATTGAGGCCAGGAATCGCTGTCTGCATCTGATTGTGTTTGGTCAGGGGTTGGCTGTCGACCAAGCGGCGGTAGTCAATCGCCTGCGGCAAAATCTCGAGTATTTTACAGATCACCTGTTAGCCCGCTTGCCCGCTATGGAGCATCCAGGCTTGTATGCCTTCGAACCACAGGCGCTGCGGCGTCGTCAGCGACAGATCCGACCCGTGGGCTGTGGCAGCGAAAGCTGGGAGCTGAGCACCCAACTGCATGTGAAACAACTGCGGCAGATCTGGCACCGCGATTTGAACACTCCGGCGGCAAACGCTCGATTGAACCTTCAGCTCAGTCAACACGCGTTAGGATTGTTTCCCCGGGCATGTTTCGATAGCTTTGGCCTGCCTCACTCGGCGGCATCCGTGCGGCGACTGCGGACCGCCTGCGACGCCCAGGTGGGCGCGAACTGCGAGCATCCGCTGTTCAAGTACAGCGGTGAGTCGCCAGCCGAAACCCAACGCCTTCGCATGCATATCCAACCTCGCCGGCATCGCAGCGATTGAGAGGTGTCTTGCCCCCGCCGGGCAAGCCGCGTCGGTACCTAGCATCGCCCTTCCAGACTCCAGACTCCAGACTCGGCGGCGTCGATTCGCCGGCAGGCTAAAATCGCTGGGGCTAGATCGCGGGCTCGCCGGGGGGGCGAATAGTGGAGTGTCGCGGGAGTAGCGGGCGTAGCGTGGAGTCGAGCAGAGTGGCAGGGTTGTCGTTTGGAAGCTAACATATTCGCTCTCGGAGATTTACCGAACTCACGAATCTATCTCTCAATCAACTGCTGGAAGACAGACGATCTCATGGAAGCCGGAATTGTAGGATTGCCGAATGTCGGCAAAAGCACCCTGTTCAACGCTCTGACGAGCACCCAAGGCGCGCAGGCTGCCAATTATCCCTTCTGCACTATTGAACCCAACGAGGGACTCGACAGCGTCCCCGATGATCGGCTGGCGCGCATCTCAGCGTGGATTAAACCGCAAAAACTTTTGCCGGCTTATCTAAAACTGGTCGACATCGCGGGCATCGTCAAAGGTGCCAGCGAAGGGCAGGGGCTGGGAAATAAATTTCTAAGCCATATTCGGCAGGTCGACGCCATTCTGCAAGTGGTGCGGTGCTTTGACGATCCCGACGTGATCCATGTCAGCGGGCAAGTCGACCCGGTGGCCGACGTGGAGATCATCGAAGCGGAGCTGATGATCGCCGATATGCAGACGTTAGAAAACGCCCTTCCCAAAGCCGAACGCTCGGCCAAAAGTGGAGACAAGGAAGCCAAGCTGCGGGCGGTGGCGATTCAGAAGTGCCAGGCGCACCTCGCGCAAGATCTGCC
The DNA here is from genome assembly GCA_040391435.1 of Aureliella helgolandensis. Lineage (GTDB taxonomy): Bacteria > Planctomycetota > Planctomycetia > Pirellulales > Pirellulaceae > Aureliella > Aureliella helgolandensis_A. Next base: position 4,124 of record JBEBXX010000028.1, read on the forward strand.
GCTGCGCAAGCTGGAGCTGCCCGACGCGGAAGCCAAAGAGATCGCTAGCTTTGGGTTGATGACTGCCAAGCCGGTGCTCTATATCGCCAACGTCGACGAGAGCGATTTGCAGGGCACCGGACCGCAGGCACAGGCTCTACGCCAGTATGCCGAGAAGATTGGCGCAAGCATCGTCCCGGTGTGCGCAAAGCTGGAAGCGGAGTTGGCGGAGCTCGACGAACCCGATCGCAGCGAGATGCTCGAATCGGTCGGCTTGCGGGAGCCAGCCCTGGCTACCGTGGCTCGCGAAGCCTATCGCACGCTCGGCTTGCAGAGCTACTTTACAGCCGGTGAAAAGGAAGTTCGCGCGTGGCCGGTGCGCGTGGGAGCGACTGCCCCGCAAGGTGCCGGGGTGATCCACACCGACTTTGAACGCGGTTTTATTCGCTGCGAAGTTTATACGCTCGAGGATCTAGAAACCTATAAAAGCGAGAAGGAGATCCGCACAGCAGGCAAACTGCGCACGGAGGGCAAGAGCTACGTCCTGCAGGACGGCGACATCTGCCACTTCTTGTTCAGCGTGTAAGGTATCTCTCTTTTTGCTTTGAAAAAGGCGACATATGCCGGTCTCTAAGGGTTGGACACAAACTGTTTGCGCTGGGCTGCTGTTGGCAAGTGCGAGCTGGAGCACGGCATGCATCGCTCCGCCTGCCGCCGTGGCTGAGGAGCTTACACCCCCTGCGGTGTCGCGGCTGGCAGCCGATGCGCAGTACTTAGCCTCGGACGAATTGGCCGGGCGCGACGTAGGCAGTCCCGGCATTGCACTAGCGGGCGAGTTCATCGCCCAACGCTTCCAGCAGTTGGGTCTAGTTACCGAGCTGTTCGATGGCAGCCCCTATCAAGAATTCACCATCCCGGGACCGGCGACTCTTGGAGCTGAGGCACACAACCGCTTGCAGTTCGACAGTTCGCAGGCTGCCAGCCCATTGCAGCTTGGCACGCAGTTTACACCGCTTGCCTTGGGGAGCAGCGGCAGTTTTTCGGGTGAGGTCGTGTTTGTAGGCTACGGCATCACGGCCCCTGAGCTGAACTACGATGACTACGCCAATCTCGATGTGCGTGGCAAGGTGGTCATCGCCCTGCGCAAAGAACCCGGTCAGGATGATCCCGAGAGTCGTTTCGAAGGCGATCGGCCGTCACAACACGCATTCTTCTCTTCGAAAGAACTCAACGCGGCCGTGCACGGTGCCGCGGCGCTGCTGCTGATCAATGACCAAGTTACCGTGGCCAAGGCAGGTAGAGATGAGATCCCCGGGCTGACGGATGCTGGCCGGCCGGTCAGCAGCCAGCAAATCCCTACGCTGTACTGCCTGCGAGCGGCCGTAGAACCACTGCTGCAGCAGGCGCTAGGCAAATCCTTACAGGAGCTGGAAGACGCCATCGAGCGTGCGCAGGCTCCGCACAGCTATGCCTTGCCGGGCATTGGCGCTCAAGGCGAAACGCTGATCGTTCAGTCGCAGACTGCGGTGCGCAACGTATACGGTCTGCTACCTGGCCAGGGGAATCTGGCTGATCAATACATCGTTATCGGCGCGCATTACGATCACGTCGGTATGGGCGGTGCTGGATCGTTGGCACCGGGCACCATCGCCATTCACAATGGCGCAGACGACAACGGCTCGGGCACGGCCGTGTTGTTGGAAGCTGCACATCTGCTGAGCAGCCGACTAAGACCCAGCCGTTCTGCCAGCGGTACGGTCGGTGGTACCAGCGGTACGGTCGGTGGTACCAGCGGTACGGTCGGTGGTCGCAGCGACACCGTGGGGGGCGCCGACGCCGCTTGGCCCGTCGAAGCCCGTCGCAGCATTATCTTTGTCGCCTTTACGGCTGAAGAACGCGGGCTGCTGGGCAGCAAGCACTACATCCGCAATCCTCGTTGGCCACTCGAGCAGACGGTAGCCATGCTGAACATGGATATGGTTGGGAGAATGCAAGGCAACTCGCTGACGGTCTACGGAACGGGCACGGCAGAGGAGTTCAGTGAGCTTATCGATCGTGCGGCTCAGCCGCTGGGCCTGTCGATCAACCAGCAGGCTGCGGGATTCGGCCCCAGCGATCATGCGAGCTTTTATGAAGTTGGCATTCCTGTACTTCACTTTTTTACCGGGCTTCACAATGACTACCATCGCCCCGGCGACGATTTTGAGAAGCTCAACGTTCCCGGCATGGCATCGATCTCCGCTTTGGTCACCGACATCGCTGCACAGCTAGCAACTTTGGCCGATCGGCCGACGCATCTACAGAGCTCGGCGGTGGCGCAGATTGGTGGCGCAGTGAAACCCAAGCCGGCAGTGCTGGGAGTCACACTGGATGCAGGGCGACGCATTCCAACGGTTGTGCACGTCATTTCCGGTAGCGCGGCAGCGACAGCCGGCGTGCATACCGGCGACATTATCGCTGCTATCGACGACCAAGAGACTGGCAGCGTGGATGAACTGCAAGAGTTATTGCGAAGTCGCAATGTGGGCCAAGCGGTGAGGCTCTCAATTCGACGCGCCGGTCAGCGACTGCAGTTAAAGGCTACGCTGCAGACTCCCTAAGATACCGGCAAGACTGGCTGAGCATGAGTTGAACTCACTGCAGCGATAGCAATTCTGCACTGCCTTAGGCGCTGCGGTGAGCACTCTCTCTGTGCTAGCACCGGGCATTCCTCGCGTTGTGGGCTGCGGTGGCGGTTTGGCAAATTACGCTAAATCGTGCAGCCGAGCTGAGTACCTAGGCTCGCTCTCGATCGCTCAACCTGGGAGCTAGACGGATCTACGCTTGAAACGCTGCGATAAAGTTTGCGGGCGCAGAGCCTTAGTGAATAGATCTCGCAGGCTCAACTGTGGTTTTCGCTTCGAATTTCAACCGGATCGCAATGCATCGCCACTTCACTCGATGCGGTGAAAGTGCGTCGACGCCATCAGAGAGAGCGCGAATTATGTCTTCAACTCTTCCCTTGTTGAGTGAACTGCACGGCGTACAGTACGGATTTGTGGGGTGCAAGCCCGCGGAGGCAGCTCCCGAGGTTGCGCCTGCTGCCGAGGCGTTGAATGCACGAACTCAACCCGCCAAGCGTCCAGCAGCGGTGGCCGTGCCGGACGCGGAATCGTCCAGCAATTCTGCGAAGAAGTGCGCTGCGGCTCATTTCCACAATCGCATTGCAGAGGTTCGCGAGCAGCAGGGGATCAGTCCGCGCACCATGGCGCGGCGTCTGCAGATTGATTTGAAAAGCTATCTAGCACTCGAGCGCCCAGAGCGGGATCTCCGCCTTAGCGAACTGGTAGCGCTGCAAGCCGCTTTGGACGTCCCCATGATCGACCTGTTGGAAGATTCGCAATCGCTGTCGCGGCCAGTGGCTGAGCGAGCCAAAATGATCAAGGTTATGAAAACCGCCGCTGCGCTGCGCGAAACCCCGAGCAGTGCGCGCATCGAGCGGATGGTGCAAACTTTGTGCGGACACTTGATCGACTTGATGCCCGAACTAGCTGAGGTCAGCAGTTGGCCGCAATACGGCAGTCGTCGAGGCAGTTCTGCCATTGGCAAGGTGCTGGCTCAACAGATTTCGATAGCCGATCTCGGTCTGCATGAGTGAAACATAAATTCATTTCCTGCCCACTTCCCGGTTTCGCGTTTCGACGATATCAATTGCCGAACGCGGAAAATCTGCAGCTTGGCCACATGTCGAGCATTTCTCCGCACATAGCATGGTCGCTTTGAGCGGCAGGAACGTGCAATGAGCGACACGGTATGGGCTTGGCTTCAAATCGGCGGAGGTTTGGCTGTATTGGTGGTGGGGGGAGAATTGTTGGTGCGAGGTGCATCGCAACTAGCGGCGGCGATGCGCATTTCCTCCGTGGTCATCGGTTTGACGATCGTGGCCTTCGGCACAAGTGCCCCCGAGTTGGCCGTCTCAATGCAAGCGGCCATGACCGGCAACCCCGACCTAGCCGTTGGCAATGTGGTTGGCAGCAACATTTTCAACGTGCTGTTTATCCTCGGCATTTCGGCCATGATCACGCCACTAGCGGTCGCCAACGACTTCATTCGCCGCGACGTCCCGCTCATGATAGGAGTCTCAGTACTGCTCTTGCTGTTGGGACTGGACGGCAGGCTAGGGCGCATCGATGGGCTCGTATTGGCCGCAGGGATCATCGCCTACACATGGTGGTGCATTCAAGTGAGCCGCAAAGAAGGCCGAGCAGCACATGCCGCACTGGCTAGTCAGGGCCCATTAGCGCCTGCAGCCAGTCCCGTGCGCGCAGCCTGGGGGCTGAACCTGGTGTACATCGCGGGTGGGGTCCTGCTGCTGATCGTAGGCTCTCAGTATTTGCAAGTTGGAGCGGTGTCGATCGCACAGAGCTTCGGCGTCAGTGAGCTCGTTATCGGGCTAACGATCGTAGCCGCCGGAACGTCATTGCCAGAGGTGGCTACTTCGGTGGTCGCGGCACTCAAGGGAGAGCGCGACATCGCCGTGGGGAACGTGGTGGGGAGCAATATCTTCAATATCCTCTCAGTGCTAGGATTTTCGGCTGTGCTGGCTCCGCAGGGCATTCAAATTAGCCCGACCGCGCTGGCGTTCGACATTCCTGTAATGATCGCCGTGGCGATTGCCTGCTGGCCCATCTTCGTAACCGGCCATGCCATAACGCGTTGGGAGGGTGGAGTATTCTTTACCTATTATTTGGCTTACACTACCCATCTGGTGTTGGACGCCAGCGGGCATAACCTCAAGCACACGCTCAGTACAGCGATGATGCTCTTTGTAATCCCGCTAACGGTCCTCACGTTGGCAATTTCATGGTGGAGCAGCGACCGCACAGCGCCCACCGCGCCCAGCGACTGAGGGTCCTTGCGTTGAGAACACCCATCTAATGCACTTGTGAGGCGTTTGTTTGAGTCGACAATTCGACCTAGCTGGTGCCTGGTTGGTCTTGCATGATCCGTGAGCGCGCGCCAACCCGCCGCGACATCCCCACTCCCCCGCACATATTCACCTAGCGATTCAACCCTGACATGCATGAATTTGAGAGTTTTCTGCTGCGCATTTTATTGCAATTGGTAGTCATTATCGGCGCGGCGCGCATCGGTGCTTGGCTATTCGGGAAACTTGGCCAACCTCAGGTAGTAGGTGAAATTGCGGCCGGATTGCTCTTGGGGCCGAGCGTGCTAGGCCAGCTAGCGCCTGGGCTGGTAGACTTTGTGTTCCCCTCCGAAACAGCCGTCGTGTTTCGCTCGTTAAGCGAGCTTGGATTGATGCTGTTGATGTTCTTGATCGGCATGGAATTCGACTTTTCGCATTTGCGAAACGTAGGTCGCACGTCGCTGAGCGTGGCCTCGATGGGAATTGTGCTCCCCTTTGCACTGGGCATTGGCTTGGCAATATGGATGCATCCCCAGGTTGCTCCGGACGTCAATCGACTGGGCTTTGTATTGATTATCGCCGTCGCGTTATCGATTACTGCCATCCCAATTTTAGGGCGGATCATGATCGAATTGGACATCCATCGCTCGGGTCTAGGGACGCTGACGATTATGGCGGCGGCCATCGACGATGCGCTGGGCTGGATCCTGCTGGCAGCAGTAAGCACGCTGATCGGAGGAGGCTTCCAGATACAGGCGATCGTGGGCATGGTGATCATGACGCTAGTTTTTGTGGCGGCGTGCTGGTTGTTGGCTAGATTTGTGTTTAGCAATTCGACTGACTACATTCTGAACCGTGACACGGGAGAGCTGGGCGTTTCGGGTCTGTCGATTATGCTAATCGCGATTTTTCTGTCAGCCATGGCCACCAATGCCATTGGAATCTTCTCAATCTTTGGCCCCTTCGTACTAGGTGCCATGCTCTCCGGGCAGACGCGTCTGTGCGCTGCGGTTCAGTCGCGATTGCAGGTTATTGTGTACGCCTTTTTCCTGCCGATCTTTTTCACGTTTACTGGCTTGCGGACCGACGTTGGATCGCTCGATTCGTGGCAGCAGTGGATGATCTGCGGCATGCTGGTCTTAGCAGCCACGGTGGGCAAGATGGCTGGCTGTGGGCTAGCGGCCAAATTTGGAGGGCTGAGTTGGCGAGCCAGTGGTTGCGTAGCCTTGATGATGAATACCCGTGCGCTGATGGGCTTGATCGCCATCAATGTGGGCAGAGACATGGGAGTCATTCCCGACAGCGTGTTTTGCATGTTGGTCATCATGGCCTTGGTAACCACATTTATGACCACGCCGCTGCTCCGCCGCTTGATGGGTACGGGAAAAACTAGGGAACAAGTGCTAAGTGGGACTGTAAAGTATGGATGAGATGACGACTAAGAAGGTGGTAATCGTGGGTGGGGGATTCGCTGGGCTTAACGCGGCGAAGGCCTTGGCCCGCGAGCGGCGCGTAGAGATTACGCTCATCGACCGCCGCAACCACCATCTGTTTCAGCCGTTGCTCTACCAGGTTG
>JBEBXX010000029.1:0-10409 GCA_040391435.1 Aureliella helgolandensis
CTTCAGATCGCAGACCAGCGAATTCCGCGTGCTGTCGACCACCGGCCGAGCCAAAAAGAAAGACACCCACAAAGGTGGCTCACCAACCAAAGCTCCCATCGGCGAAGACGAACGCGTGCGGATCATTCGACCCGGTGGCAATACGGCTATCGGTACGGTGGTGTTCTTCGAGGATGGAACGGTGGATCTCAGCCAAGATGCCAAGGCGATATTAGACGAGCAGGTCAAACTGCTCAGTGGCAAGCCTCAGAAAATCGAAATCCGAGGGCATTCGGCGCAGCAACTAGCCAGCAATGGTGCAGCCCCGCTGGATTCCATGGACTTTGCCTACCGGCGCTGCCGCAACGTAATGTTGTACTTGACCGATGTGCACAAAATTCCACCCGAACGCATCCGCATGTCGACCGCCGGCGCCTGGGAACCCATGTACCTGTCCAGCGATGCGGAAAAGACGCGGCTGAATCCACGCGTGGAAGTCTTTCTACTGGAAGAAACCGTGGATCGTTTGATTGGTACCGTCCAAGAACGAAACGACGCTATTTTAGATACTCCTGCAGCTAAATAAACCATGGCAGAAACAACCACCACCGCCGAAACGCCCGTCAAGCCGTCCATCCTGCCCAAGCTACTCGTAGCCGGACTGGTGGCCAGCGTGATCGTCGCAGAAACGTTTATCTTCTTCTTTATGGTCCCCAACGCCGATGAAGTGGCCGCGCTGGCGGAAGCCCGTCTGATCAGCCGCGTTGAAAAAAGCATGGACAAAGCCGGAGAAGTTAAGATCGATGACCCCGATGCGGTCCAAGAGTTTGCTCTCGGTACCTATGGCATTGTCTTCACGCCGCCTGGGGCAGACCGCAATTATCGCGTCGAATTCCGTCTATTTGGAACGGTCAAACGCAAAGACCAACTCGAACTCGAGCGCCTTTACATCGAGCGACAGGGGCGGTTTCACCACCGCATGATGCTGGAAATCCGCAATGCTACTATGGACGAATTGACGGAAAACCAGTTGGGCTTGATTCAGCGACGCATTCTTGCGACAAGTAACGATATTCTGGGAGGAGACCATCCGCTATTGTCGGGCGTGGGCTTCAATGACTACCAGTTGATCGAAGAGTAGCCCAATCCAAGAACCGGCTCGTCGCAACCCTGCAGTTGCGGCGCAGCGACCGCAGGAGGCGCACCGCCAGTGAGTTCAGCTCAACCAAACCAAGACACCTCGGCGGGCCACAGGGCTGACCCGGGCGCAGTTGCCGAGCAAGCCGCTAGACTGCTCGAGGATGCCGAGACGGCGCTCAACGATCTCGATCGGGCAACCGCCCCGACTGCCGCCGCAGTGAAACCGTTTCAACTGGAGGATTTGGTCGGCAGCGAGGGTCCGCCAGAGAAATGCTCGCTCGACCTACTTCGCGACGTCGACCTCGATCTAAAAATTGAGCTGGGGCGCACACAGATGCTCCTGGAAGATGTGCTCAACTTGCGCCGCGGCTCGGTGGTCACGCTTGACAAACTCGCGGGTGATCCAGTCGACTTGTTCGTCAACGGCCGCTTAGTTGCACGGGGCGAAATACTGGTGCTCAACGATAATTTTTGTGTCCGCGTAGCTGAGCTCATCGGCTCGGACTCGTTGGCTGAAGAGTCGTAAGTGGCATAACCTTACACTTGGCTGACTGAGAGCCGCCACCGCAACTTCTTTCAGTTCACCTTAACCCGTTTACCATAGCGTCGACCCGCCGACGCACGCTTCGACAAGGATGTCGAACCATGAGACCTACTCGACGCGCCACCTCCGCTGCTTCACGACCGCACCTATGCTCGGTGTGCGCTTGCGCCTGGGCCATCTCAATGAGCCTGGTGGTCAGCTCGTCCGCCCTACGCGCTCAGGTTGTCGGCGGCTCCGAGTATGCCCCGGCGATACCGTCCACTGGAACTTTTACTGGCGTGCCAAGCGGAGCCTCCCGTAGTGATTCGCGCACAAACAGCGAAACGCCACTGACCACCGATCGAACAGACACTCCGTCCGCCGCGCAGTCAGCTTGGACCGCCGATCGCAGCCTGCCGGATAAAGCCGGTCAACTGCGGCCACAATTTGCTCAGGCTGAACAACCTGCGGTACAGCACATTCCTCTAGCGCCGCCATCGAAGAGATTGACGGAAGAGCAACCTCAGACATCTGGCAGCACGCTGCAGATGCTGGTCTCCATCATCTCCAGTCTCTTGCTCGTGGTCGGCTTATTCTTGGGGGTGGCCTGGTGCTATCGCAAGACGCTGGGTACGTCGCTCACTGGCGGACTGCCCAAGCAAGTCGTCAACATACTTGGCCGAACATCCATCTCGGCTCGACAACAACTGGTGCTGGTACGCTTTGGTTCAAAACTGTTGCTGGTGAGCGTCATCCAAGGCGAAGCCCGCACGCTGGGTGAGATCAGCGACCCGCTCGAGGTCGATCAAATGCTCGGGCTGTGCGAGAGCGGTCAACCGGGAAGCATCTCGCAGTCCTTCAAGAGCCTGCTGCATTCAGAGGACATGCGATGAACCGCCTCTTCAAAAGCACTACCAGATCCTCGCGGCCTCGCGGCCAGCGGTTGCCTGCGCTGCTTCGACGCCTGACCTATGCAACCCCCAGTTGCGGGCCAGCTATCGCCCTGCTGGCGACAACTCTATTGGCAGCCACCCTGCTAGCGACCCTGGCAGCATCGCCTGCGGTTGCACAATCCGACCGAGGATTCGGCAGCAATAGTTCCAGCACCGGCCGCCTGTTCGAACAAGTCACTGAGTCATTGGCGGCTAAAGCGGAACCGGCCGGCCCGAGCGTCGAGAACTTTTTGCTGAGCGGCCCCGACAAGTGGACCAGCCGCGAAGGCCTATCGAGCAGCCTGCAGATTCTGCTCCTGCTCACGGTGCTCAGTCTGGCCCCAGCCATATTGCTGATGACCACTTGCTATGTGCGCATCATCGTCGTCATGGGACTGCTGCGACAAGCCCTAGGAACAGGGCAACTGCCCCCCAGCCAGGTCATCACTTCGATCTCGCTGTTCATGACTCTCTTTATCATGGCCCCGGTATGGACGCGAGTCTACGACGAGGCGATCGCTCCCTACACGGCCCCCGATTCGACGATGAGCATCGAGCAGGCGTGGAACCTTGGCATCCAACCGATCCGCGATTTCATGAGCCGCCAAATCGACTGGGCTGACAACGAGGATGACATCTATCTCTTTTACAGCTACTACAAACCCAACAGCCCACTGCCGGCCGGATATGAAGAAGTGCCATTGCAAGTGTTGTTGCCGGCCTACATGTTGAGCGAACTGAAAACCGCGTTTCTAATTGGCTTTCAAATCTTTTTGCCATTCTTGTTGATCGACTTGGTAGTGGCTAGCGTCACCATCTCTATGGGCATGATGATGCTCCCGCCAGCCATGATCTCACTGCCGTTTAAGTTGCTGTTATTTGTGCTAATCGATGGTTGGCATCTGATAGTTGGTATGTTGCTCGAGAGCTTTGGTACGTATGGTTAGCCCAGTCTAAGAGCCACTTGTAATTCGGAGATATGCCATGGATCCTGCTGACGCTGTCGAACTAGTGCGCACGGCTGTGCTGACCGCAATGCTCATCGGAGCACCTCTGCTCGTGATGGGAATGTTGGTGGGTTTGGTCATCAGCTTGATGCAGGCCGTAACTCAGATCCAAGATCAGACCCTGAATGCCGTCCCCAAGATCATTGCCATGGTATTAGCACTCGTGTTCTGCCTGCCATGGATCGCCGATCGCATGATCGACTACACCACCAAAACGTACACAGCGATTCCAATGGTAGTCAGTAAATAATGGCTACGGGAGATGCACTGCTGGGTCTTCTAAGTCAGCCGCTGTGGGTTTTCATCACGGTATTGGCGCGCATCAGCCCACCACTCATGCTGGCCCCTCCCACCCGTTCCTCCGCAGTGCCCATGCGCATTCGAGCGTTGATCGCGTTAGGCATGGCGGCCCTATTAGCACCGCTGGCCTACGACACCGCCGTCCCCATGCCCGGGGACTTAATCCACATCGCGATGGCCGTCACGTGCGAGATCCTGTTGGGGCTTCTACTGGGTAGCGTCATCTTGCTAGCCGTCGCCTGCTTGCAGATCGCAGGCCAGTCGATTGGCCACTTGGCAGGCTTCGATTTAGCTACCTCGGTCGACCCCAACTCCGACGAAGAGATGCCGGTCGTCTCCAACATGTTGGGCTGGCTGGCGATGGCAATCCTGCTGCTGGTCGGTGGGCATCGGCAATTGCTCGAGTGCTGCCTGGATAGCTATGGGCGCTATCCCGCCGGGAGCGTGCTGTTTGAAGAAAGTTGGCTAGAGGAGATTGTGATGATTACCAAGCACACATTCGAGATTGGCATTCGCGCCGCTGCGCCCTTAGCCACCGCGTTGCTGCTTTCGAATCTATTCACGGGACTGTTAGCTCGCACGCTACCACAGTTGAACGTCTTGGCCATCGGCTTCAACATCAATGCTTTAGCCCTGCTGACGCTGCTGTTCATGTCCCTGGGAAGCGTGACTTGGGTTTTTCAACAAGAGCTGGTTGTGTGGGTAGCCACTTGCCAGCGCATCGCCACCGGCCTGCCGTAATGGGCGCGGGAGCAGCTTGCAACTGCGATGGTGGGCTGGATGCTCAACTAGAGAGATAGCATGTCCGAAGGTGGTGACAAGAAACACGACGCGACCCCCCATCGCCGCCAACAGGCGCGCGAGAAGGGACAGGTAGCGCGCAGCCAAGACATGGGCTCGGCGCTCGTGCTGCTGCTCGCCGTGCTGGCCCTGCGCTGGTTCGGCCCACAGATTGCGCAGACTGTAGGGACGATCATGAAAGCCGGATTTACGCAGGTCCGCTACTGTGATGCGGATCCTCGGGCGGCGTCTGGATTAGTGGCCGCGAGTGTGCTGGAGTGCCTACAAGCATTGCTGCCGGTGATGCTCACCGTGTGCGGCATCGTGTTGATCAACAATTGGTTCCAGATCGGCTTTCTATTCCTGCCCGACAAGATCACTATGGATTGGAAGCGAGTCAATCCGCTGGCCGGTACCAAGCGTTTGTTCGATCTACCCAACCTGGCCCGGCTGGGCTTTGGCCTATTGAAGATCGGCCTAGTGGCGCTGATTATCACGCTGGGTTTATGGGGCCGCTGGGACGTGATCATGCAGGCTCAAATGCTCAGCGTGGGGGAAATTGGCATCCTGGTCTGGGACACGACCATCGACATGTGCATCCGCACCGCCGTGGTCCTGCTGTTGTTAGCCGTGTTGGACTATGGGTTTCAGTGGTGGAAGATGGAGCAGGACTTGAAGATGACCGACGAAGAGGTGCGCGAGGAAATGAAGATGATGAACGGCGATCCTCACGTCGCTGCTCGACGCCGACAGATCCAACGCCAACTGGTGATGAACCGCATGCAGAGCGACTTGCCTGGTGCCGATGTGGTCATCACTAACCCACCGAGCTGGCAATAGCCATCAAGTTCGATCCGACCAAGATGGCCGCGCCGGTCATCGTTGCCAAAGGTGCCGGCCATGTCGCCGCTCGCATTCGTAAGGTCGCGTTGGAGGCTGGGGTCCCCATCGTCGAACGCAAGCCACTTGCCCAAGCTCTGTTTAAGCACGTCGATATCGGTCAGCCCATTCCAACCGAGCAGTACGCAGCCGTGGCCGAAGTCCTACGCTACGTGTACCAATTGCAAGGCAAAAAGCTCCCCAGCATAGCTGGCTGAGCCGGTCGCTAGACGCCGCTAGAAACTCAGGCTACGATCATCCAGCAAGTAGCCACTGGGGGCCAGCCCACCGCCGCTGCGCAATTCGATTCGCTCCACGACTCTCGATTCGGTTCTTGATTTCTTGATTCGCTTGATTCGCCCCTTGATAGCACGCCCTGATACCCCTGCCGCCTGAGCACGCCCTATGAAAATCACCGCCGTCGAAACGCTGGTCTGCCACGCGCGGATGCGCAACTGGATTTTTGTGAAGGTCCTAACCGACCAAGCTGGGCTGTGGGGTTGGGGCGAAGCCACGCTCGAATGGCACACGCGCAGCGTCGTGGGCGCGATCGAAGATCTGTCGCAGTTGATCATCGGACAAGATCCAAGCCGCGTGGAGCATGTGTGGCAGATGATGTGGCGACAACATTTTTGGCACGGCAGCGGAATTGTCCGCTCGACGGCCATGGCCGGTATCGATTTGGCACTGTGGGACATTGTGGGCAAGCTGCACAACACGCCCGTCCACAAGCTGTGGGGTGGTCCGGTTCGCGACTATGTGCGACTGTATTGTCACCTGGGCGGCGGCAATTTGGAGAGCTTTTACAACACGCCTGTCGACAATGCCAAGCAGTTCGGTGATTTAGCCAGCCAAGCGATCGCCGATGGCTTTACCGCTTTCAAGTCGATGGCCGTCCCGCCGACGATGCCCATCGAGGGGTTGACCGCGATCAAGTCCGCCACTGCCTGTGTGGCCGCCATGCGCGAAGCGGTGGGTGACGACATCGATATCATGGTGGACTGCCACGCGCGGCCTTCGCCCGCGATGGGTATGCAGTTTGCCAAAGCCCTCGAGCCCTACGGACTGTACTTTTTAGAGGAACCGTGTTGGCCCGAAAACGTGCAGGCTCTGGCGGCTATCAACGCAGCGGTCAGCACCCCCATTGCCACCGGAGAGCGCTTGACACACTTGGCCGCCTTTCGCGATCTGTTCGCCGCGCGTGGTTGCGAGATCTGCCAGCTCGACCTCACGCACTGTGGTGGATTTACCGAAGCCCGCCGCATCGCCGCCTTGGCCGACGCGCATCGCATAGCGCTGGCTCCCCACAATCCACAAGGGCCGGTCAGTACGGCCGCCTCGCTTGAGTTCGGTTTTTCTCAGCCCTCGTACATCATCTGTGAATCGGTGCACGCCGATGTTCCCTGGCGCGCGGATGTGGTCGAGGAGGGCTTTACCGTCGACTCGGCCACGCGCACCGTAACACCCAATACCCAGCCCGGCCTGGGCATCTCGATCAACGAATCCGAAGTCCGCAAGCATCCCTTCCAGCAAGAAGTCCTGCAGCGCGTCTTTTATCGCGATGGCGCAGTAGGAGATTGGTAACTATGCCCATGCTACAACCGACCAGCTTTAAACACTGTAGCTTTCGCGGACGCATTGGGATCGAGCGTGCGGACATCACGCCGCCAGTGGGAGTCTACTGTCGCAATTGGGGCGCGGCCAAGCACGATGTAGCCGATTCGATCCATCGACCGCTGACGCTCACCGCACTGGCCATCGCCGCGGACAGTCATGCCGCGGCTGGGAACAGCCCGGTTGGCAGTGACAACCTAGCTGCTAGCGAGCGCCCGCGCGACAGTCGCAGCCCCATGGCGGATGGGGGCCCGCTAGTTCTAGTCGACGCTGACTTGGGCTGGTGGAAAACGCCGAGTACGTTTCTGGAATTCCAGCGACGGATTGAACAAGCCCTGTCACTGGATTCAACTCGCCTGATCTTTGCCCTGACTCACACGCACGCTGGCCCGCCGCTGATGCAACCCGATGCGTCGCTGCCAGGCAGCCAACTGCTGCAGGCCTGGATGGCCGAGTTGATTGAAACTACGATCGCCACCATCCGCCAAGCGTGCCAGAATATGTTTCCAGCCACGCTCGATTGGCATACCGGGCATTGTTCCCTGGCCACTCACCGCGATTTGCCATCTCCCGAACCACAGCGTGCCGGCGGCGATCCAGCTCGCTACTTGTGCGGCTACAACCCGACCGGGGCTCCCGACCAGACTTTGATGGTTGGCCGCATCACCGACTCGCAGGGCACGCTGCGTGGCACGCTGGTCAACTACGCCTGCCACCCGACAACCTTGGCCGCGGACAATACGTCGATCTCACCTGACTACGTGGGCGCGATGCGTGAGACGATACAACAGGCAACCTCTGCTCCAGCCCTATTTCTACTGGGCATGTGCGGCGACTTAGCACCACGCTTCCAGTATGTCGGCGACCCCAGCGTGGCCGACCGCCATGGCCGACAGTTGGGCTGCGCCGCTCTCGCGACGCTCTACGACATGGAGCCGGCCAACACCTCGCTGGACTACTGCGGCGTACTTGAATCGGGCGCTCCGCTGGCGCTTTGGCAACATCGACCACGCGAGGTATCGACGCAATTGCAGGCGGTCAGGCAAAGCGTTTCTTTAGCCTTAAAGGCTTGGCCCACGGCTGATGAACTGGATAAACAGCGCTTGGCCTGCCCTGACCGGGCGCTGGAGGAGCGCCTGCGGCGGCGGCGCGATATCCGGCGTGGTATCGGTGACGGTCAATGCTACGCGATCGCCATCCATGCTTGGCGAATCGGCGATGCCATACTGGTCGGAAGCTGCTGTGAGGCCTATTCTTGGTTGCAACAGGAATTGCGCCGGCGTTTCGCGGATCGCAGCTTGATTTGTATGAACTTGATCAATGGTTCCATCGGTTACTTGCCGCCTGACCCACTCTATGACAGCGATGTGTATCCGGTTTGGCAGACGCCATTTGAACGTGGCTGCTTGGAATCCACTCTAGAATCGATGACGGGAGCTATCCAAGATGTCCTCCAGGCCTGAGCAGACGACGCAACCCTTGCAAGGCGTGCTACCGGTACTGCACACTCCATTTACCGACGATGGCCAGATCGATGCCATCACGCTGCATCGAGAAATCGACTGGGCTTTCGACACGGGCGCCGACGGTGTGGTGGTCGCCATGGTCAGTGAGATTCTGCGACTGGGCTACCGCGGGCGCCGAGAATTGGCAGAGCTCGTGTGTGCGGCAGTCAATAACCGAGGTTCGACCGTCATCAGCGTAGGAGCTGAAAGCACCAATGAAGCCATCGACCTAGCCCAACATGCCCAGCAACTGGGCGCCACTGCAGTCATGGCTATCCCGCCCGTGGCCACCAGATTGAACTCTAAGACTGCCGGCGAATATTTTTCGGCTATCGCACGCAGCATTTCTATTCCGCTGGTTGTCCAAGACGCTTCAGGCTACGTCGGCAGCGCCATCGACTTGGATGTCTACGTGGACTTGCTGAGCCAATTCGGCGAGGAACGCATTTTGTTTAAGCCCGAGGCCAGCCCGCTGGGGCCGAACCTGTCCAAACTGCGCGATGCTACACAGGGCCGAGCGCGGATCTTCGAAGGCTCCGGAGGAATCAGTTTGGTCGACTGCTATCGCCGCGGCATCGTGGGCACCATGCCCGGCACCGATCTGCTGGATGTGATTGTGGCTCTGTGGGGCGCGCTGGTCGAGGGAAATGAAGAACGAACCTATCAATTGTCGCTGCCGCTAGGCGCGCTAATTACACTGCAATTGCAAGCCGGTCTCGACGGCTTGCTAGCCATCGAGAAATACCTGCTGAAGAAGCGCGGCATATTTCGCAACACGCATCAAATTCACCCGACCGCCTGGACTATAGATGCCGAGACGCAAGCTGAAGTCGATCGCTTGTTTGCACGCCTGCAAGCAGCGCTCTAACTCGCACTTACGACAGACTGGCTGGCTGCCTGCCAGACTGACTGCTGTGCTTGCGGATCGCCTCGTCTGATAGAATTGTAACTTTAAGGACTTGCATGGACCTTTCCAGCCTTCGCCAAGAATATGCCAATCAAGAATTGGACGTCGCTACAGCTAACGCGAATCCTACCGAACAATTCCAAAAGTGGTTCCAAGAAGCGGCCACTGCAGAATTGCTCGAACCCAATGCAATGGTCTTGGCGACCGTCGATTCGACCGGCCGTCCCAGTCAGCGGACTGTGCTCCTGAAGACATTTGACAACTCAGGCTTTGTCTTCTTCACCAATTTCGGCAGTCGCAAAGCCACGCAGATCGCGGGCAATGCACACGTGTCGGTGCTCTTTCAGTGGTTGCCGCTGCACCGACAGGTTGAAATCCAGGGTGTGGCCAGTCAGGTATCGACGGCCGAATCGCTGGCCTATTTCGCCAAGCGCCCCCGCGGCAGTCAACTCGGTGCCTGGATTTCCCATCAAAGTGAAGTCGTCTCCAATCGCAGCGTACTGGAGACCAAGTGGCAGGAGATGAAACGCCGCTTTGGCGACGGAGAGATACCGCTGCCAAAATTCTGGGGAGGGTATCGCATTGCGCCTACGCGGTTCGAATTCTGGCAGGGTGGCGCCAAGCGTTTGCACGACCGCATCGAATACTTGCCTGCAGCCGAGGGTTGGCGACGGCAGCGCCTGTCACCATAGATTTGGGGAGCCGGCAGGCTTTTTGCTGAACTGTCTTTGGTCTCACGGCAGTGCCGCAACCACACGATGCTTGTTACGAGCCAGCGGACGTTTAGATCCCGAGTTCAGCTTTGGATTCGGCGAACTTTTCGATCGCAAAGGTCAAATCGTC
>JBEBXX010000030.1:0-10180 GCA_040391435.1 Aureliella helgolandensis
CATCGACGTTTCCAAACCAGGCGCGGTCACCGACGAAGCCACGCGGACGCAAGGCAAATACCTCCGCGACGTCATGCAATTGAATCTCAAGTCGGCAAACTTTCGAGTGTTCAGCCCCGATGAGAATTCGTCCAATCGCTGGGATGCTGTGTTCGACGTGACCGACCGCGCGTTCGTGGGCGAACGCTTGGCCAGCGACGAACATCTTTCGCCCGATGGGCGCGTGATGGAGATGCTCTCAGAACACCAATGCCAAGGCTGGCTGGAGGGCTATCTGCTGACTGGCAGACACGGTTTCTTCAATTGTTACGAAGCCTTCATCCACATCGTCGACTCGATGTTCAACCAGCACGCCAAATGGCTCAAGGTCTGCAATGAGATTCCCTGGCGTCGCCCTATCGCCTCCTTGAACTATCTGCTGTCGTCGCACGTCTGGCGGCAGGACCACAATGGGTTCAGCCACCAGGATCCGGGCTTCATCGACCATGTGGTCAACAAGAAATCCGAAATCACTCGTGTGTACCTGCCACCCGACTCCAATTGTTTGCTGTCAGTGACCGATCACTGCTTGAGAAGTCGCAATTACGTCAACGTGGTGGTAGCTGGCAAGCAACCTGCGCCGCAGTGGTTGACGATGGAGGATGCGGTCGAGCATTGCACGGCCGGCATTGGAGTCTGGGAATGGGCTTGCAACGACCGAGGCAGCGCGCCGGACGTTGTGATGGCCTGCTGCGGCGACGTGCCCACGCTCGAAACACTGGCCGCGGTAGATTGGATGCGGCGGCATCTACCGGAGGTAAAGGTGCGGGTCATCAACGTTGTCGATCTGATGAAACTGCAGTCCGCCGGTGAGCATCCCCACGGGCTAACGGACGAAGAGTTCGATGAGCTGTTTACGACGGACAAGCCCATCATCTTTGCCTTTCACGGCTATCCCTGGTTGATCCATCGCTTGACATACAAGCGAAACAACCACCGCAATCTGCACGTCCGGGGCTATAAGGAAGAGGGGACGACGACCACGCCTTTCGACATGGTCGTGCTCAACGATCTAGACAGATTTCACTTAGTTGCCGATGTCATCGACCGCGTCCCGGGCCTGAGTTCCAAGGCTGCCGCGGCCAAACAAGCACTCCACGAAAAACTGGCCGAACACCAACAATACATCTGCGAGCACGGGATCGATCTACCCGAAGTCCTACAGTGGAAGTGGGCTGAAAATCTGTAGAACGTTTGTCCCAAGCGTTCCCCAACCAACTACCAACCACGACTTCTTCAAATATTACACAGCCTTTATCCTCCTGTCGTCGCACTTTCATCATAATGGTTCCAGCCATCAAAACCCAAGCGTTGATACGTCTGGGACAAACGTCTTACAAACCCGCATCCCCATGCCTGCGTCAATGCGATGAAATACCTTATCTTCAATGCCGGCTCAAGCAGCCTTAAGACTGCGATTCTAGACTCCGAGCAGCGTAGCACGCTTGCATCGGCAGCGGTCGATTGGGCGGGCCAAGTGACGCACTATGAATTTTCCAGTCCCGCCAATACGTTCAGCCAGACCGTGCAGTGGCGCGATCCGGCTTCGGCTGTGACGCGGGCGCTGGCCGACCTGCGACAGGCCTGCCCGGAATGTTTCACGGGGGGCGATGCCATCGCGGTAGCGGGGCATCGCGTCGTGCATGGCGGAGATTTTGCCGAAGCCACGCTTGTCACGCCTCAGATCCGCGAGCAACTAGGCGAACTGGTGAGTCTCGCCCCGTTGCATAATCCGCCCAGTCTGGCGGCGTTGGATCAAGCGTTGGAACTGCTACCCGCGGCACGGCACTTTGTATGCTTCGATACCAGCTTTCATCAAACCAAGCTGGCCGCCGCCAGCCGCTATGCAGTTCCGCGAGAATGGTTCGACCGCTACCGCATACGTCGCTATGGCTTTCACGGTTTGAGCTATGCGTATAACTCGCGCCGCGCGGCTGAGATGCTAGGGGGCAACAAGCGTCTGGTCATCTGCCACCTGGGACACGGCTGCTCGGCCTGTGCAGTTCGCGATGGGAACTGCGTCGACACGACCATGGGCTTCACGCCGCTCGAAGGCTTAATGATGGCCACACGCAGTGGATCGATCGACGTAGCAGCCGTACTCTACCTGCAGCGTCAGCACGGGCTGGCACCAGCAGACATCGATAATCAACTGAACCGCCAGTCTGGGCTGCTGGGCGTTTCCGAAACATCGGCCGACATGCGCCAAGTTTTGTCAGCCGCGCGTGGGGGAGATGAACGGGCTGGGCTGGCTGTCGACATGTACTGCCACCGCGTGCGGCAGGCGATCGGCGCTCTGGCCGTCACACTCGGCGGTATCGATGCATTGGTTTTTACCGCTGGCGTGGGAGAGCATTCAGCGGAGATTCGGGCAACCATCTGCCAAGGGCTCGAATGCCTAGATCTGCAGCTTGACCTAGCGGCAAATCAAAGCTGTCGCGCCGATAGAGACATTGCTACTGCAGATTCCGCGGCACGCATTTTGGTCATCCGCACACGTGAAGATCTGAGCATGTTGGACATGCTCCGGACTTTCTGAATCTTGGGCACCAGTCCGGTGGCTGATGCCACCGGCAGAGATGTGCCGCCCTCTGGGCTAAAAGGCGACGGAAACAAGGCGACGGGAATTCGCAACAGCGAGTCGTGGCAGGGTCTACGACAGCAATTGGGCGACGGGCGGATGCTCGAAGTTGAGATTGGTGGAGACGGCTTGGACGTCGTCGTGGTCCTCGAGCGTTTCGAGCAACTTGAGAACGGTTTGGGCGGAGTCTGCATCGATGTCGACGGTGGTCTGAGGCACGCGGACCACCTCGTTGACCTCCAGCTCTAGACCGGCTTGCTCAAGCGCAGTGGCTACCTGAGACAGGCATTCGGGAGTGGTGGTGATTTGCATGCGGTCGTCCTGCCGCTCGACGTCCAACGCCTCATTTTCCATGGCCAATTCGATGACCTGCTCTTCGCTGCGGCCGTTAAGCATAAGGGCGATGATCCCCTTGCGTTCGAAGATGTAGGCCACGCAACCAGTTCCACCTAGAGCGCCGCCGTGGACGTCGAAGATCTTGCGGATCTCCGGCGCGGTGCGATTGCGGTTGTCGGTCATGATGTCGCACATGATGGCTACTCCGCTAGGGCCGTAGCCCTCGTAGAGCGTCTCCTCGACGTTGCCGCCATCGATCTCGCCGATGCCCTTTTTGATAGCTCGCTCAATGTTATCCTTGGGCAGGCTCAGCGACTTGGCCTCGAGGATCGCGGCTCGCAAGCGGATGTTGGCGTCGGGATCACCGCCGCCGAGCTTGGCAGCCACGATGATGGCTTTGGACAGCTTTGACCACAGTTTGCTGCGCTTGCTGTCTACGAGTGCCTTTTTGTGTTTGATTCCCGCCCAGTGCGAATGTCCGGCCATGATTGCACTACTAAAATATTGGTGGTTCTATGCTTAGCGTGGTTTGCGTTTGGTGGAAGTCTTGGGAGCGCTGGCTTTAGCGGCCGGCTTCTTAGGCGGAGCCTTCTTGCCAGCCGTCGTGGACTTCCCAGTGGCGGAGCTCGAGCTCTTCTCAGGAGACTTGCTGGCAGCTTTCTTAGCCGGAGCTTTTTTAGCTGTTGAGCTGGAGGCAGGCTTCTTAGTTAGCGGTTTGGCGGCAGCGCTCGGCTCGGCAGATTTGCCACTGCTGGCGGACTTTTTAGCGCTAGCCGCTGGCTTGTCATCCTCCGAGGCCGCCTTGGCGGCCGGCTTCTTGGTCGGGCTGGGCTTGGGAGGCGCAACCTTCTTGATCTCGATCGCGCCAGCTTCCTTCATGATGGCCTGTGTCTGTTTGTCCTCAGGCGTCAGCGCATAGTCGGCCGCCAACTGATGCAGGCAAGAAGCAAAGGCGGAGCCCTTGGTTTTAGGGATCGTGCGCTCGATTCCCGGAGCTTGCCCCTTTTGAGCTTCGGCCGGACTGACGATCTCCGTCGCTAGCAAAATTTGCATGATCGAGTTGCTGACGGGAATGGCGTGCCCGCCCAATGCGTTTTGAGTCATATACCCCAACACGAACTTGGTCATGCCCGCCAACTTTTCCAACTCGGCGATGGCCTTGCCCTGGTTGAGCTTAGCCATATCGTCGATATCAAAGCTGTAGCGCGTTTCGAACAGCGACTGCAGGTTCTTCTTGATCCGCAGGGCTGCTGCTGCCGGCTCAGGCAGATTGTGCAGCGTCTCACATAATTCGCTAACCGTGGTGACGCGGACTTCGTTCCAGTCGAAGAAGGACTCCTGCAAGCGGTGAAAGGCTTCGTCGGCCGCGTCGTAGGGCACGTCTTCTAAGCAGCAGGCGTAGAGCAATTGCTCGAGCACCGAACGATCCTCGACGGCCGGCACAGGCGTGTAGTGTTTGGTGACAACCTTATGCAATAGCTGAATGCGGTCGCCGCGATTCTTGGTGCTCATGATGGCTCTATGAAGATGGGTAGAAGACTATGTAAGTGAATGCCGAGCGGGTAGGCAACCTCAACGCTCACCTGGATAAACGCTCAACTGGATAAACGCTCAACTATCAAGCTTGGTGGCGTCGTCCAAATCGCTGTCGCGTGCCGCCGCGGTAGAGTCTGCGTCGGGAGCGCTTGGGCCCGTGGACGGATCATCGCTGGCGGCCGCTTGCTGCTTGGCCAACTCCTCGCGTTCGATTTCGAGCTCGTGCAGAATACGAGCCATTTCCAAACTCTTCTTGACGCCGCTGTCCAATTCAAAGCTCAGCCGCGGCGTGTACCGCGTGTCGATGCGTTGGGCGAGCTTCGACTGTAGAAACCCAGCCGAGCGCTGCAAGGCATTCAAGCACATATGCTGCTGGCCTTCAGTCCCCATCACGCTCACCAGAATTTTGGCTGTCCGCATGTCCGGAGCTACCTCCACGCCGGTCACGGTCACGTTCTGCACACGCGGATCGCGCAGTTCGGTTAGGATGGCCATGCTGACCACTCCTCGAATGGCTTCAGCGGCTTTTAATAGTCGACGGCTGGTCATGAACGTTCCGTGGTAAATCGAAATGAAACAGTTGCGGATGGGCTAGTCAGGTCGGCAGGCAACCCTGGAATTTGCCCCGGGTTGCGAGCAACCCGGGTCAACCGCAGGCTGGAGCTATTCCAGCTTACGTGCAACTTCCTCAATACGGTAGGCTTCCAGCACGTCGTCCTGCTTCAAATCGTTGAAGCCCGCTAGGCGGATACCGCATTCCATTCCGCGTGGGACTTCCTTGACGTCGTCCTTGTGCCGCTTAAGCGAATCCAAGGCGTAGTCGCCGATGGTCCGTCCGTCGCGGTGGACGCGGATGCGGCAGCCACGCTCGATGGCACCTTGGGCCACATAGCAGCCGGCAACTGCGCCGACGCGAGAAATGGTGAACACGGTTTTAACCAGTGCGCGACCCAGTTCGATAACTCGCTCTTCCGGACGCAGGCGACCTTCGACAATGGCTTTGATGTCCTCAGCCAATTTGTAGATGATGTCGTACCGCCGGATCTCGACGTTGCGCTCATCGGCCAGCGCTCGCGCGTTCTCGTCAGGAATCACGTTGAAGCCGACAATTACCGCGTGCGATGCGCTGGCAAGCGTGACGTCCGCCACGCTGATGCCGCCCACGCTACGCTGCAGGATGCGAATGTCCACCTCGGGGTGGTCGATCTTGGAAAGCTCCTTTTCGATCGCTTCCAAACTGCCGCGCACGTCGGCGCGAATGATCAAATTCAGCTCGACCATGTCTTCGACCTTGCCCAAGTTGCCCGACTGCAGCAGCTCCTGGAAGGTTTCGAAGGACACCTTGGGAGAGGTTCCCGAGAGCGATTGAGCCCGCGACTTGTCTGAGCGGGTCTCCGCCAATTCGCGAGCTTGGCCAATATTGCTGAGCACGTAAAAGCGGTCCCCGGCTTCTGGAGCGATGTCCAGTCCGGTGATGTTGACTGGCATCGTCGGCCCGGCTTCCTTAACCTGAACGTTAGGCTTGAGCGTGTCGTACATCGCCTTGACGCGTCCGTGGCCCGAACCGCAGAGCACCACGTCGCCTGGCCTGAGCGTGCCGTTTTGAACAATGAGCTTGGCGATCACACCCTTGCCCGACTGCTGCTCAGCTTCCAAGCAGACCCCGTCCGCCGGGCGATTGGGATTGGCTTTGTATTCGTGCAGTTCGGCGACGGTTAGCAGCGTTTCAAGCAGCTCATCCATCCCCTCGCCAGTCAGTGCGCTCGTGCGGACCACTTCCACATCGCCGCCCCACTCGCTTGGGGTCAGACCGTGCTCGGTCATCTGGGTCAAGATCCGATTTAAATCGACACCCGGCAGATCGACTTTGTTAAGCGCCACGACGATCGGTACATCGGCCGCTTTGGCGTGACTGATCGCCTCTTCGGTCTGGGGCATGATGCCGTCATCGGCGGCAATGACCAGCACGGCGATGTCGGTTACGTTGGCACCACGAGCGCGCATTTCGGTAAACGCTTCGTGGCCTGGCGTATCGACGAAGGACACGGTACGGCCATCCTTTTGGACTTGGTAAGCCCGGATATGCTGCGTGATGCCGCCCGCTTCACCCTTGACTACGCTGATCCCGATCAGGTAATCCAACAGCGAAGTCTTGCCGTGGTCGACGTGGCCGAGGAAAGTCACCACGGGTGGGCGACCGACCAAGTCTTCCTCAGTATCCTCGTGCTGATCGATCGTATCGATGATCCCCTCTTCGAGCGATTGGGCGTGCTTGAACTCCAGCTCGAGATCCATCTCAGCGGCTAACAGTTCGGCCAATTCGGGATTGAGATTGGCGTTGATGGTCAGGGCATGGCCCATCTGCATCAGCGTTCCCAACACGCGTCCCGCCGGAACTCCCGCCGCTTCAGAGAAGCTGCGCAAACTGCATGGCAGTTCCAGAACGACGCTCTCCTTGCGCGGAGCAGCCGTATTGGTTCCCTTGCGAACCAGTCGCCGCGAACCGCGATAGGGTCGGCTGCGGTTGAAGTCTTCGCCCCCTTCGAGTCCGCTGCGGCCACGCTTGCGGCGTTCGGCGCGAGCGGCGGCGATACCGGAGCTCCCCTTTTTGCCTCGCGCAACTGCATCCTCGTCCTCATCGGTGCGATAGCGACCCTTGGCTTTGTCGGCGGCTGCCTTAAAGCTTTTAAGTCCACCGGGGGCCGCGGCGGCAGCGGGGCTGGCCGGCGCAGTCCGAGTGCTGCGACCGCCTCGGGCTTCGGTTTTCTCCGCCTGCTGCTGTGCTTCGAGCTCCTGTAGCGGAGCCTTCATTCCCTGCTTTTGACCGCTGATGTCATCTTTAGTGAAGCGAATTTCCGGACGCTGCGGCGCGGGCTCGTTAGACCTAGGCGGCGGCACTGCCGGTGATGCGCCTCTGGGCAGTCGAGCCAAGTTGATAATCGGCTCACGACGCTGCGGTGGCTGCTTGCGATCGGACTTATCAGAGTCCCCGGAGCTGCGCCGCACATCGAGCACCCGGACTCGACCCGTGCCCAGTGGAATTGGGGTGTAGTCCTCGCGCGACAGTCGCTTGGGAGGCTGGCTAACGGGCGACTCAGCCGCAACCGAAGGAGGCTGCTGTGCGGGTGCCGCCGGCGGTTCCGCCTTGGACTGCTGCGCGGGCTTGGCCTCGCTCTTGCCCACGGGGGCCGGCGTCTCATCGGCGACAGGTGCCGCTTGCGCGGCTGACGCTTGTTGCTCGACCGGTGACGCTGGACCTGACGCTGCTGGACCTGAGGCTGCCGGCGCAGGCGGGCTCTGCTTGGCAGTCGCACGCTTGTTCAGATCGAGAATTCGCCCCGAGCGAGCTGCCGGCAATGGCCCGGCCGCTGCGGGTGCAACGGGAGCCGCGCTGCGCGGACTGGCCGCCGGTGCTGCAGCGCGCGGCGTCTCTGCGCCTTTCAAGTACTTCTGAATGCGCTCAACTTCATCGTCTTCTAGACTAGCTAGCGCAGATCCCTTGTTCTGGATCCCAATTTTAGTACAAAGATCAACTAACTCTTTGCTGTCCATCGCTAGCTCTTTGGCTAGCGCGTAGATACGTTTCGGCACGTGCTGTTATTCCTGCGGAATCAATAATAGGTCATCAAATTACAAACGCCGAATCACGGGCGCTGTGCTTTGACACGACCACCTTGGCACGTGATTGTGTCAATCTACATGAACGGCTCCCCTTCGGCGCGAGAGCGCGTCGCGTCCGCTCGACAGGCTGCCGCTTGGGAGGCGGCGACGGTTTCGAGCGCGGTCGACCAGAGAATTAATTCCGATCGGCAACATTGGTCTTGTCCATAGTTTCCTCTGGAGCGTTAGCGACAGGCGAGGTCTCTTGCGAGTCCCCATGACCCTGTGCGGGTGTTGGTTCATCTGCCACTTCCATCGACGAGTCGTTGGAAACTGTATTTTCTAGTGCTTGTGTGCTTTCGGTGTCCTCGACGAGCTGCTGTGCGTCGGCCGCCGCTGGCGACTGCTCTGCAGCAACCTGCTCCTCTGCAACCTGCTCTACTGCAACTTGCTCTATTGCAACTTGCTCTATTGCAACTTGCTCTGTTGGGGGCACCGGCGGCATCGCCGCGCGCTGCGCTGCAGCGGTGGCTTCCGCATTGGCCAATTCGCGTTTGAGCTTCTTGGCTTCGTCGGCTGCCTTCTCGGCCACGAGCGCCCGCTCATCGGCCTGCTCGACGATCGCGTCCACCTGCTCGGCTGTCATGCCGCCCATTTCCATCAAGGCGTCAGGCTCAACTACAGATAAATCATCGTATGACAAATAGCCCTGCTCGACCAGTCTTTGAGCCAAATCGTCGGTCATGCCCTCCAACTCCATGAAGGCTCCGACCGCTCGGTCGATCTGCTCTTCGAGCTCGCCGGCAGTCATAATCTCTATGTCCCAACCGACCAGTTTGCTGGCCAAGCGGACGTTTTGACCGTACTTGCCAATGGCTTGGGAAAGTTGATCGTCCTTAACCAGCACGATGGCTCGACCGATCATATCGCACAGCAACACCTGTTCGACTTCGGCTGGCTGCAGCGAACTAGGGATCAGCGTCTCGGGGTCATCGGTCCAGCGCACGATGTCGATCCGTTCGCCAGCGAGTTCACTGGTGATATTCTTGATGCGGTTGCCACGCACGCCAACGCAGGCCCCCACGCAATCGACCCGTTGGTCGGAACTGCTCACCGCTACTTTGCTGCGGTGCCCCGGCTCGCGGCTGATGGCCTTGATCTCGATCACGCCGTCGGCAATTTCCGGAATCTCTTGTTCGAACAAGCGCTGTATTAACTGCGGCTTGGTGCGGCTCAGAATCACTTTTACGCGGTTGCCCGCCGCTTTAACCTCGTACACCACAGCCCGAATGCGATCGCCGTTATGGTAGGATTCTCCGGAAATTTGTTCGCCACGCGGGAGGATGGCTTCCATGTTTCCAAGCTGCACGGTGGTGACGCCGCGTTCGCTGCGCTGCACGGTACCGGTGACTAGCTGGCCGACCTGATCGTGAAACTCTTCGAGCAGCGCGTCGCGCTCGGCCTCTTTGAATTTCTGAATAATTACCTGCTTGGCTGTCTGGGCACCGATGCGGCCGATCTCGGCTTGATCGAGCTCCTCGCCTTGGCAAGTAGCCGTAATAACTCCAGTCCCGCGATCGATGGCTACTTCAACAGCGGCATCCTCGCCACGCTGCTTACGAATAGCCGTCAATAATGCGGATTCGATAGCCACGAACAATAGCTCGCTATCGATGTTTTTCTCGCGGTGAAACGAGTCGACAAGCCTTAGAAGTTCGGATGGATTCATGCTTTGGGATTCTGTTGGCAGTACACAAACACCAATTGGAACGCAGGGTAGGCTCTAATTGGGTTGCAAAACTCGACTGCACAGTTCCTTCGGCCGGATGTCCCAGGACCGACAGGGCTCATTTTGTAGAGCGCCAGCATGGCGTTTGTGCATTCGGATCATTCACCAAACGTGAATACCAGCCAAAAGCATCGGCGGAATCGGCCGAAAAAACTAGTCGCAATCTGCATAAGTTAAATCGGTAATGGGACAATGGTATCCGTCATCGGCGGGGCTGTCAACGCACACTTAGGCGGCGGCGATGACAATTGAACTGGCTTGCCCTTGCAGCGTATAGCTGGAGTGGACCACGCCGCGCC
>JBEBXX010000031.1:0-10168 GCA_040391435.1 Aureliella helgolandensis
TAGGGGCTTTTTTGGTGGCGCAAATTCCGTGCCGAACAGTATTGGGAGTGTTCCTGCCCACGGCGGCTCACGCCGCCGGCAGGAGTATGCCGCCCGCTGGGCTACAGACATTCGCTGTCGTGCGGCGGTGGCTTATGCCACCGGCAGGGATGTGCCGCCCGCTGGGCTACAAATCAGTGACAGGTAGCGATGAAGCAGACAGGCGACGGGGACGCTGCACATTGATGAGAGACAGGCGACGGGGACGCTGCCGTGGCGGCCAGGCCAGCCAGAGAGTGTCTAGCAGAGCTACTTCGGCAGACTAGCTTTGCGACATGCGCATAGAAAAACGGGCGTAGACAACAAGGTGGTGTCTACGCCCGCCGTTTCGATACTCGTGCTTCAGTGATCGGCACGAGCGTAGGATGACTGCCAGTTGCAGCCCGCCGGCTGCCTACGGGGAATCACCCCAATGGCTGGAATAACAACTACTCACGCAATCACCTCTCTTTCGCTACAGGGTCCGCCCGCTCCAAACCACCTAATTCAGCCAAGAGGGTTTGAAAGCGAGTCTGAAACATGCCAGTCGCAATGCGTTATCGCGACGCCGGAAAGTCATCTGGACAAATCGAACGCTCCAGACGCCTTTAGTATTCTCCGATTGGACCTGCAAGGCAAGTGTAAAGTTCCGCTTTTTATGAAACTCCGCATCGCCACCCGCTGAAATAGCGGGTAAAGAGGGCCGCACAATCCTTCCGGGCTGCCGCTTTTCAGTCATTGCATGCGCGATTGGCTGATTTTTGGCTAGCGATTGGTCCGATCTCAAAGCTGTGACAGTTTATGCAGGGAAGCACTCGATGTAGGCACGGGCCGAGCATCGTTTTTTTCCAGGGAGGGTCCGCTGCCACACCACATGTGGTATATGCGTACTCCTTCCTTCAAATTGGCCAGCTTTGTCAGCCCAGGAGGAGAACTCTGTGCCACGTCTGTCCATCATCGTTCCCCATCGCCAACACGATGCTCGTCTCGAAGCTACGCTGCTGTCTGTGCTGGAGAACCGTCCCGACGATTGCGAGATCATCGTCGTCCATGACGGCTCTTACAGCGACCCATACAGCCTAGACGATGAAGTCATATTTATCGCTGAGCAGCCGGCCAGCAACACTCTGCAACTACTAAATGCTGGCTTAATGGCGGCCTGCTCCCCCGCGATCTGCGTGCTGCTCGACGGCAACAGCGTTTCCGCGGGCTGGAGCACATCGCCCTTGAACAAATTGCTCGGAGCGGAGACCGCTGCGGTCGCCGTCCGCGTCGCCTCGTCGCGCAGCACGTCCTCCCGCCGGGCCTGGGCGCAGGGCATCGATGCGCGGCTACTGTTGGCTGGTACCGCGCAGGCGGGCCGAGTCGAGTTGACGAGCAGCCGTGGAGAGTGCATCGGACCACTGCTCGAGTGTGGCTTTTATCGCCGGAAAGTACTCCTGGCACTGGGCGGCTGGAACGAGGCACTCGACGAGCACACCGCCGATGTGGAACTCGCCCTAGCCCTGAGCGCTCATGGCCTTAACTGCCAGCGCGATGACTCAGTGGCGGCTGTTAGCGAAGCGGGGCCATCGCGGCGGCTTTCCGCCACCGCTTGGAGGCAACTCGCGAGCCTGACTGCGGCCCATGGCTTAGCCACGCCGGGCTGGAGCAAGTCCATCGGTGGTCTTCTGAGCGGCTGCCTGCAAGGACGAATGTTTGCGGCTCTAGCTTGGTCGGCTGGACTGCGCGATGCTAATACGATTCGTCGCACACAGCTCCGCTTGAGCCACGCACGCCAACAATTCAGCGGCGCCGAAGACCAGCAATTGTTGCGAGTTTTTCATGGCCAAGACGAATCTACGCAGCACCGCCGCTACGCCGCGTAGTCTCGACGAAACGAGGGTCGTAGCAGCGCTGCGCTTGCTGCGACCCTATAAAATCATTAGCTGGCTGACCTGAAGATAGACCCACCAGCAAATGGCGATGGTGGCGCCGATCAGCAATAAAGTGTAGAGCGTGACAACGATCGACCAGACAATTTTTTCAGTTCGCGAAAAGCGATCGCTGATCCACAGCAGCGGGATACCAAACAGGCCAGTCACCAAAAACAGCAGCGCCAAGATGGCTGGACGATTGTCCAACAGTCCGACCCACTTGGAACGCACGACAGGAGCTGTAGAACTCCCAGGCGCAGCGGTACCGACTTGGCGAACGACGGGCGGTTGACGCGGATCACTCATGGCTGAATAACCTGATTGGTGAAACGCGGGTGGAGTCGTCAATTCGCTGGGCCATGGATAAGGATTGCGATCGGTAGTTACAGCAGTCGTGCGAGGATGCCTCGCTGAGGTCGGTCAAATACTATTATACCAACTCTCGGCGGCCACCGCTTTTTACTCACTCGCAGCCAGCCGTGTGGCTGGCCCACACTGGCCCACAAGCATTTCTCTTGCTACGCTCTTTAGTGCGGCCTGCGCATATCGATTAAGATCGTCAGGTCCCAGACGGCAAGCTGAAGACGCATGTCTATCAGCCCCTAGTCCTCTTCGCTGCCGACCGTGCCCCATACCTCACCTGCCCGGAGCCCCGAACATGCGTACGCTAACTCTTGCCCTGTGTGCCCAAACGTTAATTTGCTGTAGCGCAGTGGCTGACGAAGGCATGTGGTTGTTCAACGCCCTGCCCACGCAACAGCTCGAACAACAGCATGACTTCCAGGTAACAGACCAATGGTCTGAGCATTTGATGCTCTCGAGCGTGCGATTTAATTCTGGCGGCTCAGCCTCATTCATCTCTAGCAACGGCCTAGTACTGACCAACCACCACGTGGCAGCCGATACGCTCTATAAATTGTCGACATCCGATCGCAATCTAGCCAAAGATGGTTACTACGCGAAAACATTCGCCGAGGAGCTGCCCGCTCCCGATCTAGAGCTCAATCAATTGGTTTCCATTGAGGATGTGACCGAGCGCGTCACCGCGGCGGTCTCCTCCGAGTTGAGTGTTGCGGACGCCTCGACGGCGCGCCGCGCTGCTCTAGCCAAGATCGAGCAGGAATCCAAACAAGCCACCGGGCTGCGCAGCGACGTGGTGACACTCTACGGCGGCGGGCGGTACCACCTGTACCGCTACAAGCGCTACACTGACGTGCGGCTAGTATGGGCTCCCGAGGCCAAGGCAGCCTTCTTTGGTGGAGATGCCGATAACTTCGAGTACCCGCGCTTCTGTCTAGATGTAACCATCTTCCGCGTTTACGAAGATGGCAAGCCCGCTCCATTGGAGCATTTTCTACAGGTCAATCCCGACGGCGCGCAGCCCGGCGACTTGGTCTTCGTCAGCGGCAATCCAGGCAGAACGCAGCGCATTTTGACAACCGCTGCGCTAGAGTACCAGCGCGACTACCGCATGCCGCAAGTGCTAGATCTACTGCGTCGCAAAGAGATTCTGCTGCAGCAGTATGGACTCAATGGGCCGGAGCAAAAGCGGCGTGGGCAGGATGAATTATTCGGCATTCAAAACTCGCGCAAGGCTTACACCGGCATGTTGGCCGGCTTGCAAAACCCCGGCTTCTTGATCGACAAACGCCAAGCCGAAAAGCAGCTCAAGTCCACGGTCAAGGTGGTCTCGCCCTGGGAGACCATTGCTCAAGTACAGCAAGAGCGCGTAGCTCTGCTGAAGCGTAGCGGCAGCCTCCGCAGCGGCCTATATACCATCGCTGAAGAACTCGTGCTGATGGCTACCGAGGACGCCAAACCTAGCGAGGACCGGCTGCGCGAATACCGCGATTCAAACCGCCAATCGCTCGAACAGAGTTTGTTCTCCCCTGCCCCACTATATGAAGACCTCGAACGCGTGCAGCTCGCCGATGAACTGGGGCGCTTCATCGAAACGCGTGGCGGCAGCGACGAATTGGTGCAACAAGTCCTGGCGGGCAAGGGTCCGCGCGAGCGCGCCGCAGAGCTGATCAAGAACACCAAATTGTTTTCGGTCGAAGCTCGGCGAGAGCTGGCCCAAGCTGGCCAAGCCGGCATCGCAGAAAGCTCCGACGCGCTGATCGAGCTGGCCAAGACGCTCGAACCCGAATACCGGGCCTTGCGACAGATCACCGAAGAGCTCGACGAACGCGAACGCCAAGCCTATGCCAAGATTGCCGAGGCTAAGTTCGCCAACGAAGGTGACTCCGTCTACCCCGACGCGACGTTCTCACTGCGTTTGGCCTTTGGGTTGGTCAAAGGCTACGAGGAGGAAGGACACACAATTCCGCCGCGCACAACAATCGGCGGAGCCTTCGCGCACGAGCAGGCCCACCAGCGACTCGAGGACTGGGTACTGCCCGACAACTGGACGGCCGCCAAAGACAAACTCAACCTCGACACGCCGATTAACTTTGTATGCACCGCGGATATTATCGGCGGCAATTCGGGTTCCCCCGTAGTCGACCGCGCAGGGCGTTTGGTGGGTGTCATCTTCGACGGCAACATGCAAAGCCTGACCGCTGACTTCTACCACAGCGAAGATCAGGGGCGCGCCGTGTCGGTGCACATCGCGGCCGTCCTGGAAGTTTTGGATAAGATCTATGGCGCACACGATTTGATCAAGCAGATCGGGCGCTAGAGCAGCCTACTCGCTGAGCTCTAACGTGCCATCGTCGATCTGAATTTGAGCGTGCTGGAGCAGCTCCTGCCACGTCGCGCGTTGAGCGGCGTCGCACTGCTCCGGCCGCAGGGCGTGCAAGACTTCTAAACTTTTGCGCGGCCGCTGCAGATAGAGCAGCAACTGGGCCAAATTTAATTGCAGCGCGAGCCTCTGTTCAGCAAAGCGCGCGATGTGTTGACGCAACAGCGGAATGGCGAGCTGATAGTCCTTGGCCTTCAACAGCAGTTTGATGAGCTCAAACAGCGCGGCTTGCGAGAGTTGCTCCTCTGGCTGGGTGACTTGCAGTTTGGCGTAGAGCTTCAAGGCCACCGCTAGATTGCTTTCGGCAATCGCCCGCTCGACTACTTGTAGACGCTGCTGGCCGGCCGTCAGCGTTAGTGTGGCTGCTTGCGGAACCGACTTGGGTGACCAGGGGCGTCGAGCACTCCCCGGCGTTGCTCTGGTTGTCTTGGTCGCCTTGGTTGCTCTGATTGCTTTGGTCGCCTTGGTTGCCGGCTCGCGCCGCGCTGCGTCCGGACCAACGGCCCCCGCAACCGCTGCACCCGGGCGTGGACTGGCTGGGCGCGCGGAGGCTTTCGTCGAAGCTGCAGCCGCTGCGGCTGGGCCTAGTCTGCCATCACGATCTTGCACGCTTGCTCGTACCAGCGCTCGCGCCTCGGCCTCCACTTGCGCATCGCGCGCCATGCCCGTCTCTCGGCCGTGCCACACATTGACCAGATCCCAACCCTCGCAGTCCACCCAGCCGCGGCGCAGCCATATCGCGCCGACCGCTATCCCCATGGCCAGTCCGACGAGATGCATCAAACTCGTCGTGATGCCGAACCCGCCGGAAGCGACTCCGATCAATTCCACCGCCAACTGAATGAAGCCAAACATCAATACGGGAATCTCGAGCGTTCCGCCGCGGACGCCAAAACCCCAGAGGACATCAAAATCATTGCGCGGTGCCCACACGACGGCCACGCCCAACAGGCCCAGCAGCGCCGCATTGGCTCCCATTGAAACCGCCGGCGCGGCCCACAGGCTAAGAGTCTGCTCGAGCGCGGCCTGCGCCACACCGATGCCCAAATAGATAGTCAGCAGACCCCGCCCGCCGACCTTGCCTTCGACGATCAGCCCAAAGGCCCATAAGCACAACAGGTTTAATAGCAACTGCACGAAGCCGGAGTGCACAAAAAGACTGGTGATCCATTGCCATGGCTTGAGCCCCAGGCCATGCTCCAGTGCAAGCGTCAGCGGTGCTCGGGATCGGCTGCTGGCCTTGCCTGCAGCCGACAAGCGGGCATCAGCAGCAGCGTCGACCTGGGGCCGACCACCGGCCCCTACTTTCGGGGCGTCGGCATTTGGCACGTGGTCTTCCGCAGGCAACGGCTCTTCAACGACAGAAAAAGCGTCGGCCTCCCATTGTCCGCCGCGCGCCGCTTGACCAGCCTCCTGACCGACCGCTGGCTGATCTGGCGGTGCGAAACGATCGAAGTCCCCCGGGGCATGGCCGGCGGGCGGTGAGGGCAGTTGGAGCTGGCGGCTCGGCACAGTAAAGAACAGCACCGCGTTGAGCAAAATTAGCGCACCAGTAGCTAGCGGCCGGTGGTATAACGGCGCATCGGTAGAGTACGGGATCATAATCAGCGTCCTCCTGCAAGTTATCAGGCCGCCC
Organism: Aureliella helgolandensis; assembly: GCA_040391435.1. Classification (GTDB taxonomy): domain Bacteria; phylum Planctomycetota; class Planctomycetia; order Pirellulales; family Pirellulaceae; genus Aureliella; species Aureliella helgolandensis_A. The sequence continues at coordinate 6,314 of JBEBXX010000031.1, forward strand.
TTGCTGCCGGTGTCTGCCATTGGTGTCTGCCATTGCGGTCGCGCCTGCCCAGACGCACCGCTCAGCTCAGACTGAGATCACTGTCTCAAAACAAAACACTCCCGTCAACTATCGTAGCAGTTTGCAGCACACGGTAGTCAGTGCTGTAGGGCTGATTGAGAGATCAGTGCAGCGAGATCAGTGTAGCGGTCGGTGCAACTTAACTTGATTTTTCCAGGGCTGGCCCGCTTACGATCCACGGATTTTCAGTTTGGCACGCAAATACAAGTTTGGCACGTAAATAGCAGTCTAGTGGATGGGCACTGTTGATCAGCGGCCTCATTCATGGGAGAAAACATATGAGAATTTTTGGTACAGGTTGTTTAGCGACACTATTTTCGCTGTGCTGTGGTGGTTGGGCGCTCGCTCAAGGGGGCCCCGTGACGGGACCTGTCGCGCCACCTATCGTAAACTGGAGTTATGTGGGGCATTCCAGCACTCTACAAGAGGGTTATTTGCGCGGTGCAGCAGCCGCCATACAGTCCGCCGGCCAAGCTAACTACTTGAATTCGATTGCCGCCGTCAATCTGCAAGAGGCTCAGCGCCAGGCGCTGGAAAACCAGAGCACCTATGTCCGCAACACGCTTCAGAATCGCGAGTTGATCCAGCAGTATCGCGAGCGTTATCGCCCGCGGGCTCCCACCGCAGAGGAATGGAAACGCGTGACTGAAGCCTCGCTGCCCGAGCGTCTCGCGCCCGACCAACTCGATCCGGTCACCGGCGAGTTGGTCTGGCCCCACATTTTGCGAACCGATGAATACCGTCCGTTTCGCGAGCGGATAGATGTGCTATTTTCCAATCGGACGCCCGATAACAGTGGCGACGGCAGCCCCGCGCAGCGCGAGCTCGCGTCGCTGATCGACGCCATGAAGATGCTGCTTAAATCGAATATCAAAACTGTCACGCTGAGCCAATATTCAGGGGCCAAATGGTTTTTGAAGTCATTGGACTACGAAGCTCAATTGCCCCTGCAGGGTCTGCCGGTTGTGAATAATGCCAACGACACTAGTCCGCCGGAGTGAGCTGTGTAGCTGTACAACTGCCGGAGTAACTCATAGGGACTTGGCTACAGTCGCACAGGCGATCCGAGGCAACTGGCTCTGCAGTATCGCACGGACGAAATTTGGGAGTGAAGCGGTAGCACTTTTAATTCCTCACCGCGATGTCATACCGTTGCTTTCCCAGCAGGGGCGCCCGTTCGAATTCGAGCGGGCGTCTTTGTTTTTACTCTGCCGACTGTCAAGCCGAGCAGTCTTCGCAGCGCATAGCGCGCTACCACTACAGCCATTGGTCAATTAGTTTAAACTGAGGATAGTTTTAAGCCGAGGCCGCTCCGTCACGCCTGGTTTCCTTCCTACCGCCGCACTCACAGGCTAGCCATGATCAACACAGCCCTTAAAGACCATTTGGTGCGTCACATCTTGGCCAAGGTCAAGATGCCCGCGCAGTACATTGGCGGCGAGCGGAATATCGTCGTGAAGCGAGCGGATGAAGTCGCCGGCAGACTGTGCCTGTGCTTTCCAGACGCCTACACGATCGGCATGAGCCACCACGGGCTGCAAATCCTTTATTCGCTGATGAACTTCCGCGACGACTGGGCTGCCGAGCGCTGCTTTGCGCCGTGGCCCGACATGGAAGCCCAACTGCGCGAACACGGCCTGCCGCTCTATTCGCTGGAGACGTTCACGCCGCTGCGCGATTTCGACGTAGTGGGATTTACGCTGCAGTACGAAATATCCTCCCCCAACGTGCTGACGATGCTCGACTTGGGTGGCATCCCGCTGCGCGGCGAAGGGCGCACCATGGCTGACCCACTGATCATCGCCGGGGGACCGTGCGCTCAAAATCCTGAGCCGATGGCCAGCTTCATCGACTGCTTCGTGCTCGGCGATGGAGAACCGGCGCTGCCGGAAATTTGCGACCTATGGCTTGAGCTGCGCAGCGCTTGCCGCGAGAACGGTGGCTGGCTGGGTGGGCAAGCGGGCATTGCACAGCGCGATCAGGCGTTGGCAGAACTCGCCCGCCGCTTGCCCTACGCTTATGTCCCGCGCTTTTACACACCCGAGTATCAGGCCGGACGCATCGTCGGGTTGCATCGAACGCGCGGCGATGTACCGGAGACGATTGAACCGAGTGTGATCCGCGACTTCGATTCGATCGCCCTGCCCACGGCGCCAATCATTCCCTTCGTCGAGTGCGTGCACGACCGAATTGCTATCGAGATCATGCGTGGCTGTCCATGGCAGTGCCGTTTTTGCCAAAGCACCGTCATCAAGCGTCCCCTGCGCATTCGATCGGTCGATACGATCATCAATGCCGCATTGGAGAGCTACAAAAACACGGGCTTCAACGAGATCAGCATTCTGTCATTATCCAGCAGCGATTACCCGCACTTTGAAGAGTTGGTAACGCGGATGAAGGCTATCTTCAATCCCATGGGAGTGAACATTTCGGTCCCCAGTTTGCGCGTTAACGAACAACTGCGGACGCTGGCTGACTTGGTTGGCAACGGTCGCCGCGGCGGGCTGACGCTGGCTCCCGAAGTAGCCCGCGACGATATGCGCGAACAGATCCGCAAGAAGATTAAGAACGAAGATCTGTACGAAGGCTGTCGCACGGCGTTTGAAAACAACTATGAATCGGTCAAGCTATATTTCATGTGCGGTCTGCCCGGCGAGCGGGACGTGGACCTAGACGGAATCGTCGAAATGGCGGAGACGATCGCGCGCATTGGTAAGCAGGTCAAAGGCCGCTTTCCCAAAGTCACCGCCAGCGTCTCCAATTTTGTCCCCAAGGCGCACACGCCCTATCAATGGAATGGCATGCAACGCCGCGAGTATTTCCAGCGCGCCCATCAGTATCTGTGGCAAAAGCGGAATATTCGATCGGTGAACATTAAATGCCATGACGTGGAGACCAGCCTGCTCGAAGGAGTGCTTAGCCGCGGAGATCGACGCACCTGCGAGGCAGTGGAATTAGCTTGGCGACGGGGAGCCCGCATGGACGGCTGGACTGAAATGCTCGACCCGCAGCGATGGTGGCAAGCCCTGCATGACAGCCACATCGATGTGGAACGACAAGTTCATGAGCCCTACGAACTGATGGGCAAGCTCCCTTGGGACCACGTCAACGTGAAGTATGGTCGCGAGTTCTTGGCCAAGGAGCAGACTCGTTCGCTGACGCAACTTGAAGCCATGGCCAACGCCACCTAAGGCGCGCTCTTACGCTTGTCCGCCGACTCAAAGTTTTGACGAAGTCGCCAAGTCAAACACCGGAAGGCATGGCCGAGCCTGGGGCGTATGTGGGGCTTATGTGCTAGGGAGCCAGCTAGAACTCTTCGCTCTCTAGCAGCCTTCGAAAGTAGGCTTCGATTTGAGGGCGGTAGCTAGGCAAGAAACTCTCTACCATCCTGGACTGCATCTGCTTGCGCATTTGCTCGGGCAACTGTCCCCACACATTTTGCTGCAGTCGCTCCGGATCGGCCAAGTCGACAGCAACTTCAGACGCGCCGCCAGCCTGCGCGCCCGGCCCCTGGCTCGCCTGACCACTTTCCGATGGTCGCTCACCGTCGGGCTGCGATCCCTCTGACGGCACCTGGCCTGCGGAAGGAGACGCAGATGGCTCTGCGGCTGATTGACTTGAAGGCTGACGCTGAACGAGAGACGACTGCTGGCTCTGCTGTGGCCGGCTCTGCGATGGATCTTGTTGATCGAGTTGATCGATCAGCTCGTCCAATTGCTGCACAATATTACTTTGCAACTGGAGCGTAGCCGCGCCTACGACCCCCATTCCCAACCGCTCTGCGGCGGACCGCAT
>JBEBXX010000032.1:0-9980 GCA_040391435.1 Aureliella helgolandensis
GCCCAGTGCCCCGCGCTGGCATAATTAATCCCCCGCCCAATATAAAACCTTATTTTCCTTTTTCTTGTAAAAAGGGTGTCAACCATAGTGGTGCAACCCAACGCCACAGGTTCAGCCACAGGTTCAACTGAAGATTAATATCATGCAACGTTTCCAATCCATGATCTGCGGCATCGCTCTGGCGGGCCTAACGGCCGCGCCACTGCTCGCACAAAATCCTCGTCGCCAAGCCGACCGAGCACAGGCAGGTCAGGCTGACAGCAAGACCCAAGGCGTAAACATTCGCGCTAGCCAACTCACGGGCATGAATATCCAGAATCCACAAGGCGAAAGCGTAGGTTCGGTCAATGACTTAGTCATCGACGCCAACACCGGCCGCGTGCGCTATGCAGCCGTTACCTATGGCGGATTTCTAGGAATCGGCAACAAGATGTTTGCGGTGCCCTTCGAGGCCTTTACGTTTAAGAGAGCTGCTGATGACGCCAGCGACGTGGTCCTGGTCCTGGACGTGACTCCAGAACAACTCCAGGGCTCCGTCGGCTTTGACGAGAATAACTGGCCCAATTTCGCCGATAAAGAGTACACGGCTGAGATTTACAAACGCTACAAGGTCGAACGAATCACGCGTGGAGATCGCAGAGATCGTGTAGACGTCGACGTCAAACGCAACGCCAATGGCGTAGACGTGGACGTCAAACGCAATGGCGTAGATGTAGACGCCGAGCGCAAATAGAGTTGCATAACTTCTGTGCCAAATTATCCAACCTGTAGCACGGTCGTTACATACGAGCTACAGCTTGGCTCTCAGAGCTGGGCTGTAGCTTTTTTTCGCTCAACCGGGCGCATTTGCCACGTTGCATTCTGCACTCGCAAAGCCAGGTTTCACAACAAAAACTGTATCTCCAAACAAAATTTCTGTATCTCAAAACAATCAATCAAGGATTTAAATTATGTCGAAGAAAAACGCCAATAGTGAACAAGCCAGCCAAGAGCTTCGCAATGAGGATCCGCTCAGCGGTGAGGCGGGAGCGCATCCTGTAGGAACCGGGCTGGGTGCAGCGCTAGGTGGCGCTGCGGCCGGTGCGGCGGCCGGCGCAATAGGTGGGCCAGTAGGCGCTGTGGCCGGAGCGGTGCTGGGAGGTGTGGCCGGTGGCTACGCTGGAAAAGCTGTTGCCGAAAACATCGATCCTACGGTGGAAGTGGCCTATTGGCAGTCGCAATACGATAGCCGTCCCTACCACAACGCGGACTATACTTACGATCACTATCACCCCGCATATCAAGCCGGCTGGGAAGCCTATGATACACAGACGAGTGCGGACTGGACCGAACGTGAATCCATCGCCCGCGAGCGTTGGGAGAGCGAGGGAGGCCCTCAGCATATGAGCTGGGACGAAGCACGCTTGGCTGCCCGGGACGCCTACGACCGGGTGCATGCGCAAAAGCGTATCCCGCGGACCTAAGTCACCGCCTCACCCTGCATACGATGGCAGAGATGTTGTCTTCACCACCAGCACGATTGGCCGCTTGTATCAACTCGACAGTGGCCGCTTGGCTGGTGGCTGCCGTCGAAAGGATAGCGGCTATCTCCGCATCCTCGAGCATGTTCGTCAGACCATCACTGCACAATAAAACCACGTCCCCCTCCTCAAGTTCTGAGCGCACCACCTCCGGACGCACCTGTCGGTCGTTGCCTCCAACGCAGTTCCAGAGCACGTGTCGCCACTTGGCCAAATAGGCCTCATCGGCCACTGGTGCGCCGCTATCGATCAATTGCTGTGCGATCGTGTGATCGGTGGTCAAACGCCGCAGAGTGCCTGCACGATGCAGATAGCAGCGACTGTCACCTGCGTGCACCACGAACATCCGCGGCCACAGCAGATAGGCCATCGTGACGGTGGTTCCCATGCGCTGGCTTGCGGCTTCCCCACCAGCCCAGATCTTTCGCTGAATCGATTTTAGGCAATCTGCCAGTTCATCCTCGAATTGCTGTTCATCCCCCGGCGAGAGTTTGAGAAACCAGTGCATCATATCCAGCACGTAATGCGCGGCCGATTCGACCGCCGTGCGGCTGGCGACCTCGCCATCCTGATGCCCTCCCATGCCGTCGGCAACCACCAGCAAATTGCCCTCCTGGCATCCGAACAACAGCTCGTGCTGTGCTTGTGGAATGTCGGTCTGCCGAACTAGCAACTGACGCCTCAGATCGGCCACCAAAAAATGATCTTGATTCTCGCTGCGCTCCCTACCGATGTCGCTGGCACCGAAGATGTCAAACGATTTCTCACTCAAGTCATCAGACATAGAAGCCTGCTCCAGTTGGGCTGATTTGCAAAAAAGGGTTCCGTACATTCTAGTCGCTGATCGCTCTGCCTTGCTCGCCGAACGCTCCGTCGGCAAGCTACGTCCTCTCTACTTTCGAAACCAACCAGGACCGGCGGAGTGGGCCACGACACTGTTGAAGGACTAGCGGAGCGGTCCACGACACTAGTTCGATTTCATAAATCGGCATGTCACTTGCTGAGTCTCTATCAATTCGAACGGCAGTCGTTCGAAGCGCTGCATACTGCGCATTCAAGACCGATTTTCACGCAGGAGTTAACGATGGCTGATAAGTCAGATTTCTACACAGCGGACGACTTGACAACGTGGGAGCGGGTTAAAAAGGCGTTCGCCAACGATTGGGAACAGACCAAGGCTGACTTCGGAGTCGACTCCGCGCGCGACATGGATCAAGACGTCGACGATACGCTTAAGCAAGCCGCCGGCTCGAAGGACGCATTCGAAAACCGGGAACAAGCGTTTCGCTTCGGGCATACGGCACAGCAGCGTTATCGCTCGAAATACCCCAAGTGGAACGACGAACTGGAGCGCGAACTGCGCGCCGCCTACGACGGGGATTACAAGGCTGACCGGGACTACATCCGGCACGCGTACGGCTATCGCGCGAAGCCATAATCCAGTCCAAATGCGGTAAGCTTCAGACTATTTTGAGTTAAAACGCAGCGGCTGTCAGCCGATGCGATATTTGGTACGGAACTTGCCTACCTTTGCGTTTACTTGCCAAATAGCCGCTGCGACAGCCATCGAAGGCTACTACAAGTGTGGTGCCGTCTGCTTTAGATGGCCGCTTAAGGACCAACTTGAACGCGCAGCGGCCAAACCACGCATCACATTGCGGTGGAACTGCTAGGCGCGATCGAGCCATCGAGCAGGCCGCCGCCAAGCTGGTCGCAGTCCAAATCCACGCTCGCTGTCCATCACTGGTGACTGGCAAGGCTTGACTGGCAAGTCTACAGAGCACCATAGTTTTGAGGCCGACTTCAAATTCGCGAGCTGGATTGAGGGTATGACGTTGGATAGTGAACGTAAGTCAGACCGCCTTGAAAGGGGCCGGGGAGTTGGACCGGCAGCCGATCATCCGTCGGACGCTGATCTACGCCGCGAAAATGAGCACTTGCGCAACCGCTTAGCTCTGGCAGAATACGCCATCAGCCAGTTAAGCGCTCGCCAAGATTCCGGTATTTCACCAGACGCAACATGCTCGCCGCCCATCGCCGACGCTCTTTATCGCACCTTGTTTCATGCGATAGACGAAGGCTTCTGTGTGATTGAGTTGTCCTACGACGATGCTGATCAATGCTGTGACTATCGCTTCATCGAAGTCAATCAAGCCTTTGAAAAGCATACGGGTTTGGACAATGCGCTCAATCGTACAATACGGGAGCTGGTCCCCGACATCGAGCACGAATGGCTGGACATCTACGATCGCGTGCAGCGCACGGGCGAAGCGGTGCGCTTCATCAACGAGTCTCCACAGATGGACCGCTGGTATAGCGTCTACGCGTTTCGCTTGGGCCAGCCCACAGATCGTCGCGTTGCCCTGCTGTTTAGCGACGTCACCCAACAGCGCAAGGCTGAGATCTGCCTCAACCAGGCCCAGTCGCGGCTCGACTCTACGCTGGCAGCCGCTGAAATCGGCACCTGGGAATTTGACCTCGTAAGCGATCGCGTGTGGGCTGACGCCAACCTCGCACGCATGTTTGGTGTTTCCTCCAACGACGAAGGGCATGCCCCGTTAAACAGTTTCCTGAGAGTAATCCACGAGGAGGATCGCTCCGGCGTTGAGCATTCCATTCGGCGTGCCGTCGAGTCCAGCGATACGATTGAAATCAGTTACCGCATCGCGCTGCCGGAACATCCCATCCGACACGTAACGGTCCGCGGGCGCATCGAACGCGACGCCAGTGGCAGACCCGTGCGTTTGCCGGGTGTGGCCATCGATACCACCGCGCAGCGCATCGCCGAGCAGTCGCTGCGTGAGAGCGAGCAGTCACAGCGCGCGATCGTGCGCGACTTGGCGGAAGCGGATCGACGCAAAGACCAATTCCTAGCCACTTTGGCTCACGAGCTGCGCAACCCCCTGTCGCCTATCAAAGCGGCCGCTCAGATGCTGCAAGTGGACGACGAGAAACCGCATCGACTGAAGGAACTGAGCGAGCTGATCGAGCGCCAAGCCGATCAGATGGTGCGCCTGATCGACGATTTGATGGACGTCTCACGCATCAGTCGTGGAAAACTCAATTTGCAGCTCAGTCCAGTTAATCTACAAACTGTCCTCAGCGCTGCCGTAGATACCTCCTGCCCATTCATCAACAACTCGCAGCAAAACCTACATCTGCAGCCCGGACAGGGCGCGTTGTACCTGCACGGCGATGCGGCCCGCCTGGCACAGGTCTTCAGCAACTTACTGAACAACGCATCCAAGTACACTCCAGTTGCAGGCGATATTTGGTTGAGCGTCAGGCATGAGGCCGACCAGGCGGTAATCGCAGTGCGCGACAACGGTATCGGATTAGAAGCCGCCGACTGCGAGCGCGTGTTCGAGATGTTTGAACAGGTCGACTCATCCAAGGAGTGGGGCCAATCGGGACTGGGAATTGGTCTATCGCTGGCCAAGACCCTGGTCAACCTCCACGCGGGGAGCATCTCCGTTAACAGCCCCGGCCTAGGGCAGGGCTGTTGTTTCGAAGTGCGGCTACCGCTGCTTAAGAATTTCAGTCCACCGGCCGACATGGACGTACCAGTAAGAGCCAGCAAGGCCAGCTTGCCGCGGGCCCTACGCATTTTGGTAGTGGAAGACACGCGCGCCATTCGCTTTGTCCTCAGGCGTATGCTAGAGAAGATGGGGCACGTCGTCACCGAAGCGGCGAATGGCGACGAGGGCATTCAAGCCGCTATCGCCATACAGCCCGATATGATCTTCTCTGACATTTCAATGCCCGTGATGAACGGTCATGAGCTGGCGCGGGCGATTCGTCTCGATCCGCGGTGTGCCAGCGTGAAGATGGTAGCGGTCACCGGCTTTGGACAAGCCGCCGATCGTCAAAATGCCATCGCTTCAGGATTCGATGAACACATCGTCAAACCCATCGATGTCCACAAACTGCGCGACATCCTCGGCCGCTTGCGCTAGATCCCGGCCGCTTGCGCTAGCCACCAGGTCCGCCCGCAGCGGCCCGCGGACTAAACATGCTGCTCAAGGTAATGGTGCACCTTCTGCAGCATGGCTTGCCGGTCGATCGGCTTGCTTAAGTAATCATTGCAACCGGCCGCCAAGCAGCGATGCATGTCACCCTGCATCGCATCTGCGGTGAGCGCTATGATCGGTCCAGAGAAGCCAAGCCGACGAAGTTCCTGTGCAGTTTCATAACCGTCCATCCGCGGCATCTGCATATCGAGCAGGATCAGTCGATAGGGCTTGCCGCTCCCGAGCGCTCGCTGGACTAGGTCAATAGCCACCTCGCCGTCCTCCGCTTCGCTCACTCGGGCACCCGCTTCGCTTAAAAATTTCTGGCTCAAAAACCGGATATCTCGTCGGTCATCGACTATCAGAATCTCCGCATCGATCGACCAGTTTGCGCGATCTGTGGCTGTTTGCCGCAGCGACGAATCGATCAGAGCTTGCGTACCGCCGGCCGCCGCGCCAACCTCTGACACGGCCACGTTGACGCTGAAAGTGCTCCCCCGTCCGAGTTCGCTCTTGACAGTTATTTTCCCTCCCAGCATTTCGGCCAAGCGATCGCTGATCGCCAACCCCAGACCGGTGCCGCCAAACTCGCGATTGACGCTGGCATCCCCCTGGCAAAACGGCTGGAATAGCCGCTTAATCAGCTTGTCGCTCATGCCGATCCCGGTATCGATGATATCGAAATGCAGCATTCCCTGCGGAGCATTGCCTACGATCTCAGTGGCTGCAGCCGGTACGTAATCGACTTGGATCTTCACGCTCCCATGCGTCGTAAATTTGATCGCATTGCCGACCAAGTTGATGAGGATTTGCTTGAGGCGCTTGGCATCCGACGAGACCAGTGCAGGCAGCGGCGATTGATACTCGACCTCCAATTCAATCCCCCCTTCTGTGGCGCGAACGTTCATGATGCTGCGGACATCTTCGATCAAGCGATCAGGCGAGAACGTCTCCCGACCAATTTCCAACTTGCCAGCTTCGATCTTTGACAAGTCGAGAATGTCATTGATAATCTCAAGCAAAAAATCCCCATTGCGGCGAATCGTGCGAATGTAGGATGACGTCTGAGCTTCGGCAACTTGATCGGCAATTAAATCGATGTAGCCCAGGATGGCCGTCATTGGCGTGCGAATTTCATGGCTCATATTGGCCAGGAATGCACTCTTGGACAGGTTGGCCGCTTCAGCCTGCGACTTAGCCGCTTCTAGCGACTGTTGGAAGTGATGCCGCTCGGTGATGTCGATATTCATCCCGACCCAGCGGTAGACGCGACCGCTGGGCAACCGATTAGCTACCGCCCTCACCTCGGTCCAGCGATATTCGCCGGATTTGTGCATCAAGCGGTACTCCGTGGCAAACGTTCCCTCGCTACTCAAAGCTTCATGCCACTTCTCCATGGTCAACGGGCGATCCTCGGGATGGACTGCCTGCAGCCAGCCCGTGCCAATCCACTGCTGGAATGATTGGCCGGTAAAGTCGCGCCAGCTCGGAGAGTCTTCGATAACGTTGCCGGCGTCGTCAGCAATCCACACGATCTGCGCCGAGACATCGACCAGCGATTTGAACAACTGCTGGCTGCTGCTCAGCTCGGTCACGTCGTTAAACGTGACCACCATCCCATCGTTTTTTCCGTCAGGCGCATGGTACGGGACCACTCGCCGAATATACGTCCGCCCCTTGGCCTGGCCGATCACCTCCTGTGCCGTTCCATCCTCGGACAGCGACTTAGAATCGGGCAGCGGTGGCATATGCTCGATAGCCGGTGCGAACTCGGATAAGCGCCGTCCAACGTCACTCTCAACCAAGGCATAGATGTCCGTAACGGCCGGGGTGAAGCCACGAATGCGCTGATCGTGCTCCAAAAAGATGACAGCGATCTGCGTGCTCCGCAGCAGGTTGCGAGTGTCGTTGTTGATGCGCATCAAGGATTCATTACTAGTCTGCAGCTCCTCCTTGGACGTCTCCAGTTCCTCATTGGCCGACTGCATCTCCTCGTACATCGACAGCAATTCTTCGTTGGAAGCTTTTAACTCCGCGTTCGATGACTCTAGCTCCTGGACGGTACGCTCCAGGGCCTCGCGGGTCCGCGAGAGTTCCAGTTCGAGTTGTTCGATAACTTGGTTGGCCGACGTATCGACAACCTGGCCGCTAGCGGCACCCGCACCCGAGCGATCGCCTAAGCTTGTCTCCGGTCCGACTTGCAAAGGAGTGCCAATGCGGTGGAAGACTACCAGATGAAGGTAGGCGTCTTGCCCCATTTCCGGCATCGGCTGCACAGTGATATGCACGCGTTGCAACCCACCATCGACGGGGATCGACAGGTCCTCCATCAAAGCCCGGCGACGATGCTTCTTGGCTTCACTGAAAGCGCTGCGAAGTCCGATCCGCAAGTTTTCGTGAGCCATAGCGATAATATTATTTCTGAATTTCCCCCCGGACATCTTCAAAAAAGGTGCCGGATCGCAGGACAGCGTTTGAACTTGTCCCTCGTCGTCGACAACTACCCACTGCGGCGCAAATTCTCCCAAGATGACCTGCTGCGCATACCGAAAGAGATCGACGTCACCCGACGCGTCATCGGCGTCACCGCTAAATCGATTTAGATTTACCAGCGGAATGTCCACCGTCCGCGGCGAGTCCAGAGCGGTAACGCGGCGTTGATAGATGCGATGCTTAGTATGTAGAGTGCGAAACAGTTCGCGATTTACCGACAGCGTCTCGGCCGGTCCCAGGAACAGAAATCCACCCGGCTTGGTCGCATAGTGAAAAAGCGGAATCAGCTTCTTCTGCAAGTGGCTACCTAGATAGATCAACAGATTGCGACAGGACACCAAGTCGAGCTTAGTAAAAGGCGGGTCGCTGATCAGGTTGTGCACAGAAAACACAATCATATCGCGGATGGCCTTGGTCACCACGTAACGATTGCCGCGTTTGACGAAAAACTTGTCCAGCCGCGGCTGCGTTACTTCAGCCTGAATGCCCAGCGGGAAACTGGCCGTGCGCGCGATCGACAGCGCACGCTGATCCAGGTCGGTGGCGAAGATCTGCACCTCTAACTTGCGCTGACTCTGCTCAAACGCCTCAGCTAACAAAATGGCGATCGAATAGGCCTCTTGCCCGGTGGCGCAGCCGGGCACCCAAATTCGCAGCGGCCCAGAACCATCGTGATGCTGGAGCATGGCCCTGAGCACATCCTGCGACAGCGCCTCGAAGGCCCGCGGATCGCGGAAGAAACTCGTGACGCTAATCAGCAGGTCGCGAAATAGCCGCAGCGCCTCCTCGCGCGAGGCATTCAGTAAATCCACATACTCTTCGACACAGTTGAGCTTCAGCACAGACATGCGGCGTCGAATCCGCCGCGTCAGAGTGGTCGTCTTGTAGTGCTTGAAATCGTTCTGGGTATGCTTCTCGACCGCTGCGGCTATCTGGGGGATGGCCACTAGAATCTGACGATTGAGGCCCGCCGAATCGTCAGTATCGTCAAATTCTTGCATATGTTGAACGTGGTGGCAGATTTCTAATGCAATCTCTTGACGAGGCAAAATGTGATCAACACCCCCAAGTGTGGTTGCCGACTTGGGCATCGACTGCTCCGCCGCCGTAACTGGGTCCTCAGCAATTGTCATGCCGCCTGCGTCCGCCACAGCCCGCAAACCCTGGGCACCGTCGGAGCCATGCCCTGACAGCACCACCCCGACTGCACACTCCCCTTTGGCTCTGGCCAAGCTGTTCAAAAAGTGATCGATAGGAGCCGCCCGGCCGTCTGAGTTGTGCGGCGTGACCCGCAAGAGATCCCTTTCGAGTTCTAACGCGCCGCCTGAGCTATGAAAATAGACCTGCCCGGCCCGAAGCTTCACCCCAGCGTGGCAGGCTACCTCGTGCCAGCCAGTCGCGGCTGGCGTTGCTGCAGGGCAGACCTCGCCAGAGTTGGCAGCTTCATTTCTGGCGTGCGTGACCAGCACGATGGCCATCTGCAACCGATCAGTGACCGCGCGCAGCCGCAGTTCGTCTGCTACCTGCCGGGCTATTTCCCAGCTATGCTGACCGACGGAGATGCCTACTACGATTAACTTGGTCGATGCTCCCGGCTGAGGCCGTGCGACCGGATGGATCATAGACGTATAATCTCGGCGAGACGCCGACGCGGAGGCACAAGCTGTCTGACGCGTGTGGCGGCTTCAAGGTGGTTTTTGACAATCGCAGCAGGGAAACCCTACCGCTTTTGAGTGGCCATCTATGATAGCCGACGCCGTGAATGGCCGGGCAGGCCCTAAGCTACCGTTTGACCGGACTTTCTGTACTTATCTGCGGGCTGTAGACTCCTAAAATAGATCTTTCCACACCAAGTGCGGCTGGCCGCCGCCGGCTGGCCGCCATGTGCCTTCCAATCCGAGCATGAAAATTTGCCGTTTTAATGAAAATTTAAAGCGACATACTGGTCTGGTGCGAC
>JBEBXX010000033.1:0-9923 GCA_040391435.1 Aureliella helgolandensis
CGCCACTCGCAAGCTAGAAGCTTACGCCACTCGCAAGCTAGAAGCTTACGCCACCTGCAGCAACTGCTCAATTCGCGCGGCAGCCAATTGCAGCGAGCGGGCGGCCATCTTGAAATTCGTATGCCCAGAAACCTCGGGCTGAATCTCCACGAACAGTGCGGTCGCACGGCGAAGTTTGCTAAGCTTCTTTTTAGCGATCTTCACATAGGCATCGCCGTCCTGTGCATCCAAGGCGGGCCCAAGCGCCAACATAAAATCATATAAATCGCGGTGCACCGAGGCCAACTCCTCGTCCTCGCTCGCTTCGTCGCTATGCTTAAGAAAAGTGCGGACCATCCACACATGGGCGACTTGATCGTCGATGGCCTGCATCAGTCCATCGGCCGCATCTGCCGCGCTTGAGCTGTCGCCAGTCGTACTGTTGCCAGTCGTACTGCTGCCAGTCGGGCGATCGTCAAGCGTGTTATCACTAGTCGAATTGGGCGGGGTGTTGCCTGCGGGCGAATTCATCTGAGCGATACCTTACTCTATAGTCACTGTAACACTGAGAGCCTCGATACTACCATGCCCGACTTGATTGCTCAAGGAACACGCCCTCAGGATCGTTGGCGGCGAACGCTGCCGGAAGCCAATACCCAGGTGTTGCTTGGCCGAACGGCCGACCCGTGGGCTGTGCCCTGGGACGACCGCATCTCGCGGCAGCATGCAACGCTGCAGTGGAGCAACAACAAGCTGCAAGTAACTAAGTTGCCGCAAGCCCGCAACGACATCTTCTTTCGCGGACAGCGGCACAGCGACTTTGAGGCGGCCGTCGGCGAACACTTTATCATTGGTCAAACGACGTTTACGGTCAGCGATCAACAAGTGCAGTTTTCGCAGGTCAATCCGCCGGCCTTCGCCGAGCAGACATTCTCGCCGGAATTGCTGCGTCAAAACCAATACAAAGATGGTGGTGAACGCATCGAAGCGCTCGGCAAGCTTCCCGAAATCATTGCTAGCGCCAGCGATGATCAAGTCCTGTGCATGCGCATCGTCAACCTGTTGCTGCAAGGCATTCCACATGCATCGTTTGTGGCCATTTTGCAATTAACCCAAGTCGCAGGCGGCACGCCGCACGCGACCACTTCCAGCAGCGCTCCGCCGGACGTCCAACAACACGTCCAACAACACGTCCAACAACACGTCCAACAACACGTCCAACAACCGCAGGGTGCTGCTGCGTTGGGCAGGCAACGCTCGGGCCACGCGCCGCAAGGTAGGCCACCCGCTGACCAGCCACCCTCAGACCAGCCACCCGCTCACCACCAATCCGCAGACCACCAATCCGCAGACCAGCAGCCCGCAGACCAGCAGCCCGCAGAGCAGCTCAACATCCTGCACTGGGATTGTCGCGGGTTGACCGATAGCACATTCACTCCCAGTGAGCAATTGGTGAAATCGGCCACACACAGCCAACAGAGCGTGCTGCACGTTTGGAATCGCTCGCAGCCTACTAACCATGCCTATACGCACAGCGAGAATGTCGACTGGGCCTTCAGCACGCCGGTGGATTCGGAATCCTGTCCTGGCTGGTCGATCTACGTGGCTGGCAAACTGACTGGCCACCTGCGTGGAAACAGCACGCTCGACGTCAGCGAGATGGAGACTCTCCAAGACGATCTCAAATTCGCGGAGCTGACGGCGACTACCCTAGGAGCCTTGCGGCAGGTGCGCGCATTGCAGCGGCGACAGGACAGCCTCCGCAATTTCTTCGCACCGGTCGTGCTGGAAGCGCTCTCCAAACACGACCCCGATGAAGTGCTCGCGCCGCGCGAGACCAACGTCTCCGTGCTCTTTTGCGACCTGCGTGGATTCTCCCAGCAGAGCGAACAATCCTCCGAGCGACTGCTCGAATTGCTGCAGCGCGTCAGCGATGCGCTGGGGGTCATGACGCATCACATCCTAGCCAACGACGGCGTCGTAGGAGACTTTCACGGCGACGCGGCGATGGGCTTCTGGGGATGGCCCATCGACAACAATCAAGCCATGTTGCATGCCTGCCAAGCCGCGCTGGCAATCCGCAGCGAATTTCAAAAGTCGGCCATGCGCACCGATCAGCGCTTAGCGAATTTTCGCGCCGGACTGGGGATCGCGTCCGGACCGGCGGTGGCGGGACGGATTGGAACGACCGATCAAGTCAAGGTGACGGTGTTTGGTCCGGTCGTCAATTTGGCGGCACGCTTGGAAGCCATGACCAAACAGTTGCAGGCTTCAATCCTGATCGACGAACCCACGGCGGCTTGGGTGCGTGAGCACGTCTCGCCCGACTTGCTCCGCGTCCGGCGCGTAGCCAAAGTAATTCCCTACGGTATGCAAACGCCGCTCACCGTCAGCGAATTGCTGCCCCCCGAAGGCCCTGACGGCGTGTTGACCAATCAGCAACTGTTGGCCTACGAATCAGCCTTGGATCACTTTATCAGTGGAGACTGGCTCGCGGCCTTTCGTCTGCTTCATCAGGTCCCGGCCGAAGACCAAGTCAAAGATTTCCTAACGGTCACCATCGCTGGCCACCGCAGGCAGGCGCCCGCGGACTGGCAAGGCATTATTGAATTGCCAGGCAAGTAAGGCGGCACGCTGCCGTGTACCAATCGTTTAGGCTAACAACAATTCGTGGACGACTTGACCATGCACGTCGGTCAAGCGGTAATCGCGTCCCTGAAAGCGATAGGTCAAGCGCGTATGGTCAAAGCCCATCAGGTGCAAAATGGTGGCCTGCAAATCATGCACATGGACCGGATTCTCGGCTACCCCAAAACTCAACTCATCCGTCGTTCCGTAGTCAAAGCCTCCCTTGACGCCGCCGCCGGCCATCCACATGGTGAAGCAATCGGGGAAGTGATCTCTGCCCAGTACGTTGCTCCCCGCTGTGCGGCCCTCGCGGAATGGAGTGCGACCGAACTCGCCGCCCCACACGATGAGCGTATCCTCTAGCAATCCCCGCTGTCGCAAGTCGCGGATGAGCGCGGCCACCGGCTTGTCCATCGTGGCACATTTGTCGCTGAGCCCCTGTCCAATCCCCGTGCTCGGGTCGGTGCCATGGTAATCCCAGCCCCAGTCGAATAACTGCACGAAACGCACTCCCGATTCGACCAGTCGCCGTGCCAACAGGCAGTTGTTAGCCAAGCTACTCTCACCCGGCTTGGCACCGTACTCTTCCAACGTATGTTGCGACTCGCGACTGATATCCATTACCTCGGGGACGCTGGTCTGCATGCGATAAGCCAATTCATACTGCGCAATCCGCGTCTGCGTCTCGGGATGTCCCATAGAGTCAATCTGCAGTTGATTGAGCTGGTTTAGCGTGTCGAGCGTTTGCCGCCGCAGAGCACTATCCATGCCGTTTGGGTTCGAAGCGAACAGCACCGGATCTCCCTTGGAGCGACATTGAATCCCCTGGTAGACACTCGGCAGAAATCCGCTGCCGAACGACGCCTTGCCGCCGTTGGGCTGCACGCCACTGGAAATCAACACGACGAAGGCGGGCAGGTTCTCGTTCTCCGACCCTAGGCCATACGACAGCCACGAGCCCATCGATGGTCGGCCCGTGCGTGGGGAACCGGTAAAGACCAGCAGCTCTGCTGGCGCATGATTAAATTGATCTGAGTGCATCGAATGGACCAAGCACATCTCATCGGCCACATCGTGCAAATGAGCAGTAGCCGATGACATCCACGTGCCCGCTGAACCGACCTGGTGGAACTTCTGCGGCGTTCCCAGCAAAGTGGGCGTGCCGGCGGTAAAGGCAAACTCCTTGCCTTCCAAAAACGATGCCGGACAATCCTCCCCATTCCTACGCAACAGTTCCGGTTTATAGTCAAACATGTCCAGGTTAGGTGGTGAACCGGTCATGTGCAGATAGATCACGCGTTTGGCGCGCGGCGCGAAGTGCGGCTGTAGAGAAAGCACCCCGGGTGAGTTAGCCGCCTGTGCTCGGCTGCCCAGACCATGCAAGGCGATAGAGCCTAGTCCGAGCGCCCCCTGTTGCAAGAAGTAGCGTCTAGTTCGCAGTTGATAGTGCTGCAGCAGAGGATTCATGGGTGACTCCTGTGGTTCAAGTTAAGCCGACGGTATTTCTTCGAGACCAACACATTAGTCGCCATCCTCTCGCAAGCAGGAGAGTTTTTTTCATAACTACGCGGCTGTGAACAACGCCTGGATGAGTGCCGAGCAGGCGTACTTAGCGCTTCATCAGCACTTCATCTAAATTCAGCAGCACGTTGCACAGGCTCGTCCACGCAGCCAACTCGATCTCCTGTGCGGGACTCTCCAAAGCGCCCAGCGGATCGCTCGACATTTGCTTAGCCGCCGCCGGATCTTCGGCGAAATGCTGACGAGCCGTGGCCAGCAAATCTAGCAGAGCTTGTGCTTCTGCTTCTGTCGCCATGCGCGATGTGCACAGCTCAAACGCGCGTTGTATGATCTGTACATCGTCCGCCTCCTTCGTATCGAACAACACGACTCGCCGCGCAAGGCCTTGAGCCGCTTCCACAAATGCGGGATCGTTCAGCGTCACCAGCGCTTGCAGGGGAGTGTTGGTGCTATCGCGACGCAGCACACACACTTCGCGACTGGGCGCATCGAAGGTAGCCATCGACGGGTACGGACTAGAGCGCCGCCAACTGGTATACACCCCTCGTCGGTAGCGATCCTCTCCCACGCTGTTCTGCCAATCCGTATCGCCACCAAAGGCCGCCTTCAAGCCTAAATTCGGTTGCGGCGGACGCACGGGAGGTCCATACATCTTGCTCGATAGTAAGCCTGCAGTCGACAGCGCTTGGTCGCGCACCATTTCAGCGCTCAGCCGCACGCGAGGCCCCCGAGCCAGCCATGCGTTGTCTTGGTCCGCCAGCCAGTCCTGGTGGGTCACGCGCGACGTCTGTCGATAGGTTTGACTGGTTACCAGCAATCGCAATAAGCGCTTATTGTCCCACTGGTTTTCCATCAGCTCGCAAGCCAACCAATCCAGCAGGGCGGGGTGGGTCGGCATATCTCCCTGTGCTCCGAAATCTTCACTGCTGCGGACGATGCCGATGCCGAATAACGATTCCCACATGCGGTTGACCCACACGCGGGCTGTAAGCGGATTGCGCTCGTCGACCAACCACTTCGCCAGCGCGAGACGGTCGACGCGCTGCGTCGCAGAACTCGCAGAGCTCGCAGTGGATACGAGGCTGGAACTCCCCGGTGAGCCGCCTACCTGACTGGCGTGCTCTGCTGATGCAGCGCCCACACGCATCGGATGGAAGACTGCCGGTACCCCCGGCTGCACCTTGGCACCCAGCGATTTGTAGTTGCCGCGCAACTGTATAAAGGTCTCGCGGCGGGAACCATCGTCCAACTCGCGCATGATCGGCACACTGCTAGCTGGCTGCAGCGCGGCCAGTTGCGTTTGCAACCTGCGTAGCTCAGCCCGCGCTGCGTCGTTGTACGGCGCGACATGACGACAATAGAATTGTTCCAGAGCGTGGTGTTGCTCTAGGCTGCGCTCATTTGCAGACAGGGCCACAGCCAATTTGAGCTGCTCATCCAACTGCCCCCAGTGCTGCACGCTGGGAGAGTGACTAGCCTCAACGCGAAAGCTACCGAGCAAGTGCTGAGGATGAGGCGAATTGTGTTCGATCTGCACTTCTAAAATGTCCGTCGGCGACATTTCAAACGGCGCATTGGGCACCAGTGTTAGCAAGTGCGACTGGGCAATGGCTCCGCCGACGGCCCAACCGCTGGACGCGTCGCTATCGATCGTGTTAGCGGCCGGGAATTGATCCTGCGCATAATCCGCGTAAGCAGCCGTAAATTCAATCGGCCGCCGCGGCTGAGTTTTCAAGGACAGGCTCACGTCGGGTGCCGTCGCTAAAACGTGTTCATACACTGGCCGTCGCTGAGCGTCCAACAACTGCACGCGGGCACCCGCCAACCGTTGCTGCAGTCCGCCGCCAGTGCGATTCCAAAGCACCACTCGATCCACCGATTGCGGTTCATCCAGCTCGCATTCCCACCAAGGATCCACCTGGGTGGCAGTATGAGTAGTCGTGTTGCGGTCGTAGTCACCGTCGGTATCCCCATCCACGGCTCGCTGGGCAGCACCGCCAAACGCGGTACTACTCTGGCTGGTCCGAGCATTTAATGCCACATTTTCCTGGCCGTTGAAAAGCTGAACCTCGGCCAGCGAGAGGATCTTGCCTTGTCCTGGCAGTTCAATCCTGGCAAAGCGAACGCCTGAAACTTCCGTTCCAGCCGACAGCACACTTGCGGACAGATTGGTGATGACAAAGTTGCCACCTGCTGGGCTCGTTCCCGCGCCTCCGCCAGGCAATTCTGCCGTGGGCACAGTGCGCAGCCCCAGGGCCCGCACAGGCTGCCCCAGGTCCGCTCCAGCCTGCAGCTTCAGCGTGTATGTATCTGAAGTCACGCCATCCGAATCGCGCCGCACGAATAGCCTATGGGCCGCGTCGACATGCACTTCGCTGCCCGCCTGGGAGACAGACGACTGCGGCACGAGCACGGACCAGTGTGGTTCGGTCAGTGTCTGCTGCCACTGAGCAAAACCGTCCAGCGATTCTGCAGTCGGTTGAGACAACTGCGTTTCAAGCTGGGCTACGCGGTGCGTCGCCTGCCGCTGCTGCATTAGTTGCTCGCGGGTGAACATCGCGATAACAGGACTCTCGTCGCGGCGATCGGCATCTTGGGATTGATTGAATATGTCGTAGAGCTGGAAATATTCTTCGTGCGTGAAAGGGTCGTATTTGTGGGTGTGGCACTGGGCGCAAGCCATGGTGACACCCATCCACACGGCCATGGTAGTGTTGACGCGATCGACGACCGCTACGCTGCGGAACTCTTCGTCGTTGGTCCCGCCCTCATTGTTAGTGAGCGTATTGCGGTGGAAAGCGGTGGCGATCAATTGATCCTGGGTTGGACTGGGGAGCAGATCTCCGGCCAGTTGCTCGATCGTAAATTGATCGATGGGCACGTTCTGGTTGAGTGCTTGAATAACCCAGTCGCGATAGGCCCAAATCGTGCGCGGCGGGTCGTCAGCGTAGCCAGCCGAATCGGCATAGCGAGCCAAGTCCAACCACTTGCGAGCCCAGTGTTCGCCAAAGGCTGGCGCTGCGAGCAGCCGCTCGACTTGTCGCTCATAAGCATCCGCGGCAGGATCGAGTTCAAACCGCCTCACTTCGTCGACGGTCGGCGGCAGGCCGGTCAAATCGAGGCTCAGCCTACGCAGCAGTTCGGCTCGAGTGGCCTCGGCAGCAGGCCGCATACCTCGAAGCTGTTGCTGGTGCCGCACAAAGCGATCGACCGGATGCAGTTCAGTGGATAGGTCCGGTAGTGGCGGCCGCCGCGGAGCTACAAACGACCAGTGCTCGGGCAGCTTGGCTCCCTGCTCGATCCACGCCTGGATGGCTTGAATCTCGCTCGCGCTCAGAGGTTTAGCAAACTCAGCCGGCGGCATCCGCTCGTCTGCATCATCGCTGACGATTCGCCGCAGAAGTTCGCTGTGCTGCGGCTGGCCAGGTACCACGGGTCGCAAACCGGAATCGGCCTCGGCTAACATCGAACCGCGATCGTCGAGCTGAAACCCGCCCTGACGCTCCGCTTCGTCCGGTCCGTGGCAAGCAAAACAGCGATTCGACAAAATCGAACGCACTTGCTGAGCAAGATCAGCCGAGGATTCCTGCGCAACTGCCGGCATCGAGAACACCGGCAGGCAGCCGAGAAAGACAACAAAATACTTCAGTACACAGCAGACGCGCGGTGGTGAGTGGAGGAGTGTATGCAGCATGGATACAAACGCTGGTAAGGGTGGGTAGACAGCGGAGTGTCCAACGCACCGCGTTAGCATCAAGTCGAATCCAAATGGAATCCGGTTGGAATCCAAGTTGAACCCTGCAGGGCCGCCGTGCGCTGGCCGCCCTAATTATATCCAGCATACCGCCACTGTGGCGATAACAGCGAAGCCTTTCTAAACATTAACCATTTCGGAACCCACCTCCTCGAGGCTGGCCAACAATTCGCGCTCTTCACTCGTCAGCTTCGTATAGCCCAGGCTGCGAACCACTTCTAAGATCTCGCTACAGGTCGGAAACATGCGGCCGCTGGAGCGCTTGTAAGCGTCGAAGGCTTGCATGAAGTCGATTTCATCGACGTTATAATCGCGCTCGCAAGTCGTCGGATCAATCTGCCGACGGCGTTCCTTGCGTCGACGCGGCTCTTTGAATTTCTTGGTAGGGGCTGTGCCCGAAACACCCGCTGTGGCAACTTCTGCAGTGCCTGTTGGTGTGGCTGCAGCAGCACGGCGCTTGTTGCGGCGACGATCGACGGTTACTTCACGGTCACTGGGCGAAGTGGTGTGAGGCATGGTTTCCCCTGTTCGAAGTGGTTTAAAAGCTGACACATTTAGCCGAATTGTTCATTTCGATGAAGAAACTTACACCACCCGAGCGCGCATGCGCTCTGCAAGGCACCTTTCCTAGCACATAATCCTTGACGATTAGCGAAACTGGTATGCTTGCAACGACTGTAGCGACTGTGCGAAGCCCGTTTGTCGCTGACCGCTCCGCCGGTCAGAAGCTAAACAGATTAAAACCTTGAAAGCTCACACCACTATGACTCGAATGCGATCTGCTCGCCGCAGCTGAGCCGTTTGAATCCACAGGCTTTCCAATCGCATGAAAAACCGAGACGCGGCAGCGGCTCAGCCAAAAAACGGGCGCACTTGAGCAGATCGCTCCCCTTTGGACCCAAACAGTTCCCGAGCACGAAACATCACGGAGAAAAAACCCCATGCACTTCACTCCTAGACTTCTACGGGCAATCTGCTCGAGCCTGGCCCTCGCAGCGTGCCTATGGCAGGTTGCCGTACTGCTTCTAGCCCAGGATTCGGCTCAGGATTCGGCTCAGCCGTCACTGCAGGCTCAGCAGGGGCCGTCGGGGGAAACTTCGCGAATGCTACCCCAAGCCCACGCGCACAACGATTACCTTCAAGCGCGACCGCTGCTCGATGCGCTCGACCGCGGGGTCGGCAGCGAAGAGGCAGATATCTTCCTAGTCGATGGGGCGCTGCAAGTCGCTCACACGCGAGACGAACTGGAACCTGAGCGGACCTTGCAGAGCCTGTATCTAGACCCGCTCACAGAGCGTATCTCCCAACATCGAGGCAGCGTCTATGGGGATGGAAAAACGTTTACTTTGCTGATCGACATCAAGACCGACGCAGAGTCGACGTTCCGCGCACTGCATGAGCTGCTGGCGCAGTACAGCCAGATTCTGACGCGCGCCGAGAACGCGAAACAGCAGTTAGCTGCCGTGACGGTGATCGTCAGTGGCAATCGCCCGGAAGAGTTGATCCGCCACACAACTCCGCGGTATGTGGGCATCGACGGACGCTTGAGCAATCTGGATAGCGAACTGCCCGCATCGCTCATGCCTCTCATCAGCGATAATTGGAGCTTGCATTTCTCATGGCGTGGCCAGGGCGAATTCTCCCCCGCCGAGCAACGCAAGCTGCAGGACATCATCGCCCAGGCTCATGCCAAGCACCGACGACTTCGATTCTGGGCAACCCCCGACTCGCCCGCCATGTGGCGCGTGCTTCGCGACGCTGGCGTCGACCTAATCAATACCGACGACCTGCATGGGCTGAGCGAATTTTTGCGCAAGCACGAAAATTAGTCCTATCGAGGTTTCTGCTTCTCCCTGCCACCATGTGCGCGAGTGGCGTAAGCTTCTAGCTTGCCGTGGCGTAAGCTTCTAGCTTGCCGTGGCGTAAGCTTCTAGCTTGCGAGTGGCGTAAGCTTCTAGCTTGCGGTGGCGTAAGCTTCTAGCTTGTGGTGGCGTAAGCTTCTAGCTTGTGGTGGCGTAAGCTTCTAGCTTGCGGTGGCGTA
>JBEBXX010000034.1:0-9898 GCA_040391435.1 Aureliella helgolandensis
CTGGCGCAAAATTCTTGGAACATGGAATTTTTCGATAGCCCGCCGCTATTTGCTTTCGATGCGAACGTGGCAGGCGTTTACGACATTCGCCTGACCGCATTTCGCGGCGTAACGCAGCTTGCGCAAACTCAGATCCGGATCAGTTCCGTTCCTGAACCAGCCTCGCTGCTGACATTCATCGGACTCGGTCTATGCGCGGGCTCCATGGGACTGCGTCGCAATCGACGACGCGTACTGAAGGCCTAACGCCTTCAGTTGGTTGAATGTCTAGAGCGGTAGCATCTCGATCTATACCGGATGCTACCGTTTTTCGGCTTCGTCGCTCTAACAAAGGACACGAAAACTTCCACCTCGGAGTTGTGGCTGATTTCAGACAACCAGTACGATCTTGCCGCTGTGTTCGCCTTGGGACATATACAGATGGGCCTGCTCCGCCTGAGCGAGCGGAAATGTGCTGTCTAGAATCGGCCGGATCCTACCATGGATCACTGCTGGCCAAATGTGCTCTTCGATGGCATTGCGAATTTCGCGTTTCTCAGCCGCGCTGCGAGACCGCAAGGTTGTTGCCGTCAATGTCAGGCGCTTCATCAATACGGGCTGGAAATCGACTTCGGTCTGAAAACCTTGCTGATAGGCGATGTTGCAAATGCGACCATTCAGATTGGCAATCGAGATATTCTTCTGCACGTAGTCGCCGCCAACCATATCGAGGACCACATCGACTACGCCCGCTGCCTGAACTCTGTCTACGAAATCTTCAGTCCGATAGTTAATTGCCAGATCCGCACCTAGTTCAAGGGCCAGGGCTGTCTTCTGATCGGTGCCGGCCGTGGTAAAGATTCGGGACGCGCCGCAGTGGCGGGCCATCTGGATGCCCATCACTCCAATGCCGCTGGTGCCACCATGGATCAGCACGGATTCACCTGGCTGGAACGCCGCACGCATGAAGACGTTGGCCCACACAGTCCAGACTGCTTCAGGGAAGCAAGCGGCATGTTCGAAACTGATCTGGTCCGGCAACGGCAAAACCGAGCCTTCATCCACGGCGGCAAATTCAGCGTACCCGCCCCCGGCTAGCAGTGCGCAAACGCGCTCGCCCACTCGCCAACGCGTGACATCCTCGCCCACGGCAGCTACGATGCCGGCACATTCCAGCCCGAGTGTGTCTGGCGCGCCCGCGGGCGGCGGATACTTGCCTTGGCGTTGACTGAGATCTGCGCGATTGATTCCCGCCGCCTTGACTTGGATCAACACTTCCTGGGACCGGCATTCGGGTATCGGTAGGTCGACGAACTTCAGCCGACGATCCGCTGTCGCAATGACTGCCTGCATAATGTTTCTCTCTTGCCAGCCTAACGCTGCTAACGTAGGGTTTCTTGCCAGACGAACGCATTTTTGTAGACCCGCGGTTAGCGCCGTCGGCTGGCAGGGGCCCAAACGCCACGAGCGGCGCAAGCAAGCGATGGCTTAGCCGTAAACTCCAGCTCCTTCTACGCCTAGCATTCGCAAATAGACTGACAGAATTGCGCGATGATGTACCGAGTGATTCAGCACCCAAGTGCGCAAGCATTCCCCTTTGCTGAGCGTCATCAGCGTCTGCTCGCCTGCCTTCATCGTCCACGGCTTGGCCAGAGTTTCGTCGGAGGCGCCAGCAATCGCAGCCCGGGCGGTGGCAAGATTCTCGTCGAAAGCTTGCAAAATTTTTGCGGGATCGTCCAGCGCGGGTGATTGGTAGGCCGGACCATCGATGGGTGCCACATCGAAGACGTCTTCATCGACAATGAATTTTGTCCAGCCGACAATCTCGGCAAGATGGTTAGCATTCCAGCCGAGCGTATGAAGCTTGTCGTCGGCCTGCCATTCAAGTTTGTCCAGCGGAACTTTTTCTAATACTTTGCGCGTCAGAGCCATCTCGCGGTCCAGCTCCGGGAGCATCAATTCTGCGATCGTCATGAATAAGTTCCTATGCTGTGATATGGAGGGGAGCGCATCTGACGCTCACAATTCTAATCGATTGTCTACCATCGTTGGAGTGCAGGCTCGCGCGAATAAGCAAGCGTGCTCCACCTGAGCCAATTCGCGACGGCCGGCCTCCGAAGATCGCTAGCTAAGTAGCATTACTTCGGAGGTCGACAATAAGAGTTCGACAGCGGTTGGCAAAACACGCCAGTTGTCTTTCTCAAAAAATCAATGAGAGTGCTCGCCGTGCGGTTCTTCTTTAAAGTCCCCGGAATACGGTGTTCCATCGACGACGCCTGAGATGGTGCCAGCGTACTCCTGGACCACCCCCAGCTTTTCGTGGTTGCCGACAAAGCGAGATGCTTTGTCCGCTGGATCGCCCTCCTGAGGCGCGGCGGTGAGCGTCACTTGCATCGCGGGCTGTTCGATGCTCAACTCAATGGACTCCGCGTCGATGGGAACGGCCGACTTTTCGTCTGAGCCCAGGATGTACACCGTGCCTTGCTGTTGGTCGTGGTCGACCGTGAATTCGACATGGTACTTACCGCCACCCCAGTCGGCAACGGTGCCACCATGGGGCCCCTCGCCGTGGTCGTGGCCGACATCGTCGTGGTTAGCATGTGCTTCACCATCGGCATGGACATGGCCGCCCACATCGGCGGGAGCCGTCGGCTCGACGGCTGGGGGCTTACAGCCGACAACGCTAAAAAAGCAAGCGACGAGGAGCGTGGCAATCGGTGTGATTTTCATGTTTAAGACTCTCTTAAAGGGTTATCAAACTATTGAGCAGGGAACTTGTCGTGGCCACTCAGTCCGTGGCATCACAAGTCAGATATATTCAATTCACGGCAGAGCGTCCTCCTCTCGTTCGCGCTGGGCGAGCCGCGCAGCGTCCTGGCCACTGAACTTCCAAAACAAACCAGGGTGGATCATAAACTCGCAAAAGGTTGACGTAGTCAGGCCACCGAGAATGACAGTCGCGACCGGATAGAGAATTTCTCGGCCCGGTTCCTGGCCTCCCAGCACCAGTGGTATCAGTCCGATACCAGCAGTCAAGGCAGTCATCAACACCGGGGCTAGCCTCTCGAGACTTCCGCGTAAGATCATGTGCTGCGTGAAGCCCTCTCCCTCTTCCTTCATCAAGTGATAGTAGTGTGTAACCAGCAAAATACCGTTGCGAACAGCAATACCGCCCAGAGAGATAAAGCCCACCAGGCTGGCGACTCTAAGGCTTTGCTGAGTAACGACGAGCGCTAGCACCCCACCGATGAACGCAGTGGGCAGAGAGTTCAAAATTTGCAGAACAATTCGTATGGAAGGGAACAGTACCAGCAGTACGACAAACATACCCAGCACAGAGATACCGGCTAAGACTATGATGAGCCGCGTGGCCCGCTGCTGACTCTCAAACTGCCCACCATACTCGATGAAGTAGCCGACTGGCATGTGGACCTGGTCACCAATACGGCTCTTAAGGTCGTTCACCGCACCGGCCAAATCGCGGCCCTCCGTATTGCAGCGAATGACAACTCGGCGACGTGCGTTTTCGCGTAAAATTGCGTTCGGTCCCATTCCGACCCCCACATCCGCAACTTCGCGCAGTTCGATTTGCCCCCGGTCCGGCTGCCCTTCTCGCTCAGGCAAGTCGATACGAAGCCGGTCCAGATTCGCGTAGTCAGTGCGATATTCTTCCTCCAGACGCACGAGCAGATCGAATCGGCGTTGTCCTTGGAGGACCTGTGAGACGACTTCACCTTGCAACGCCGTTTGTAGAACATCCGCAACGTACTGGCGAGTCAAACCATGCAGCGCCAAGTCGTCGGCCCTAAGCGCGACATGCAATTCGGCTGTCTCTTGAATTGGCTCAACAACTGGTGGGGTAATCCCAGGCACGTCCTGAATCGCTGCTTTAACCTGTTCGCCCAGTCGTTGCAAGGTGTCTAAATCGTCGCCGTGAATCTTGATCGCTATCTGGGCGTAGACGCCCGAGATCATGTGACTGATTAAGTGAGCCAGCGGCTGTTCTACTTCGATGTCGACGCCAGGAGCTTCATCGCTGATTTTTTGGCGAAGGCGGGTAAGGATCTCCTCACGTTCGCTCGGCGCCTCCGGATTCATGCTCAGGATATATTCGCCAGTGTTAACGGGCGATGCGTGCTCGTCCATTTCAGCGCGGCCGGTTCTACGAACAAAGTGTAGAATCTCGCCTTCAGGATTTTTAGGTGATTTTTGCATCGATAGAAATACGGAGTCGATGGCCGCAGAAACCCTGTTGGAAGCATCTAGAGACGAACCCGGAGGCAGGGTGACGTTAACCTGGATACTGCCTTCATCGAAGGGAGGCAGAAAATTGCGCCCCAGCATCGACATTTGCCAACCAGCTAAAGCCACGAGCAACCAAGTTAGGATGAGCAGTCGAGCGGGCATCGCCATACTAAGACGAATCACAGGCGTTACTATTGCTTTCAGCCCATGTAGCAAGGAACCGTCGCCTTCATGGTGGGTGGCAGGTGAGTTCGGCAGTAGATAATAGGCCAGCACCGGGGTGACTGTCATCGACACAACAAAAGACGACAGGATGGCAACGATGTACGCGATGCCCAGCGGCGTAAATAGCCGGCCTTCGATGCCTGAGAGCGCGAACAGCGGCATGAAGGAAATGATCACTACCGCCGTTCCGAAGACGATCGAACTGCGGATCTCTTTGCTTGCTTCAAATGTAATGGCGAGGGATGATTTCTGTTTGCCGACCGGTAAGAGGTTGTTTTGTTTGAGGCGGCGAAAAATGTTTTCGACATCGACGATAGCGTCGTCGACAAGTTCGCCCATGGCCACGGCGATGCCTCCGAGCGTCATGACATTGATCGATAGTTCCGTTCCGCTCAGCCACCCCATGACTCGGAACGTCAACATGGTTAGGACGAGCGACAACGGTATGGCGGTCAGCGTGATAAAAGTCGTACGGAAGTTCAGTAGGAAGAGAAACAGCACAATGATGACCAGCACAGCACCAACTACCAGCGCTTCGGCGACATTGAAAATACCGCGATCGATAAAATTTCTCAAACGAAAGAGTTCCGAATTGACAATGATGTCCGCCGGCAATGATGCTTCGACCTCGGCAAACGCGTCACCCACCGCGTCGCTTAATTCGCGTGTATCGACATGGGGTTGCTTGACCGTCGTGAACACGATGCCAGGGCGTCCATTGATGCTACCATCGCCTCGTTTAAACTGAGGGCCTTCGGTCACCCGAGCCACTAGCTCAAGCAAAACCACACGTTTTGGATGATGGCCGACTGGAACTTTCCACAGGTCCGCCAGGACGGCGCTGGGCTCTGGCCCCAGACGCCCAAGCACCCGAATAGGCCGCTCTGTTTCACCAGTCACGGCAAAGCCACCGCTTGTGTTAATATTGCTTTCGCGCAACGCTTGTTCAACATCTTGGACCGTCACGCCATATTCAAGCAGTGCGGTCGGATCGATTAGTATCTGGTACTGCTTGCGATCGCCGCCCAACATGAACACTTCCGCGACCCCAGTAACTTTCAGTAGCCGGGGCCGAATGATCCAGTCGGCGACGGTGCGCAGTTCGAATTGTTGTTTGGAATCGCTGTAAAAATGCGTCTCGTAGGATTTACCATCGATCTTGAACTGGGCCGTTCCCTCGGGAACTTTTGAACTCTGCCAACTAGACTCGAGGTTGCCGCCCCATTCGATTCCCTGGGGCTCGATCTTCTTCCAAGTTGAAAAATCGTGGCGATCGCCTGGCTTCCAAATCAAGATTTGCATGTTCCGACTTTCGCCGCCGAGCAGTTCGGCCATCAGTTCGGTTTTAGCGACCTCAGCCAAGCGGCCACCATTTGGCCCAGTTTGCCGGTAGATGCCCGCGACGATGATCTGCCCCATGATCGACGATGGCGGAGTCATCTGCGGACGGATCCCGGCCGGCAGGATGCCCTCCAGAGTTGACAAGCGTTCTTGTACTGTTTGGCGGGCGGCGCGGATTTCGGTCGACCAATCGAATTCGATATAGATCACGTTCAGTCCAGCCGTCGACTGGCTGCGAACCGCTTGCACGCCGCTGGCCCCCATCAATGCTATTTCGATGGGCTGTGTGACAAGCGTCTCCACCTCCTCGGTAGCCAAGCCGGGCGCTTCGGTAATTATTACCACTCGAGGACGGTCAAGGTCGGGAAAGACATCGATCGACATCTGCGTAGCCAAGTACGATCCGTAGACCAATACGAACAAGCTGACCACAACGACCAGCATGCGGTATCGCAGCGAAAAGCGAATGACGAAATCTAACATTGCCGGGCTTTAATTGAAGACGCGGAGGGGGAGAGGTGGGGGTGGAGGAAGTTGTTTCGTCTCAAAACTCAAAACTCAAAACGCAGATCGCAAATCTCCCCATGCTCTCAATGTGCTGCATGCACGGTACCGTCGGCATGGACGTGCATGCCGGGTTGTGCGCCGCTGGCTGATTGGGACTTGAGCACTCGATTGAGCGACGCGGCTGAGTTTTGAGCAAAGTAGGCTCCGGCTGTAATACTGCCATCGTTAGCGATCACTATCGAACGCCGATCCTCGTGCAGCACGTGGACGGAAAGCTGCTTGAAGAGATCGCCGTTTTGCCTGAACACGTACGCCTCTGGCCCCTCGCGGACGACCGCCTCGGCGGGCAGCACAAACACGTCATCGAATCTTTCGACTGGGACATGAATGCGTGCGCGTTGACCGGGCCGAAAGCGCCACACAACAAAGCCCCGCCCACTGTCGCCATAAGATCTGGCCTGGTTCGATAGCGGGATATAAAAGTCAAACGTGCGACTGTTCGTGTCGATCGAGTTCGCCAGGTGCCGAATAATGAACGTCTGCGACTGCTCGGGCCAACTCGCCGCTTCATCGTCAGCGAACTCAACCTCAATCGGCCGCCGCTCCTGTGCAGCCCGCTCCAGAAAGACTGCCTCGCTCTTGAAAGCATGGCCGACAATGTAAAGTCTTTGGTGGTTCGACAGATTCCCCAGCAACTGCCCCGCTTGTACCTGCTGGCCCATTTCGACCGCCAACTCCTGCACCTCGTAGACGATTGGCTGATCCTGAGGCGATGATTGGCTGAAATTGACCTGTTTGAACTCCTGACTTGCCGTGAGATCCGCGAGCGGACTAGGCTCCGGCGCTGGCGGAGCTATGACATCGACGGTTGACACAAATGTGCCTGACTCGATTTGCTGAACCTGCTCAGGAGTCAATCCTCGAGTTAGCAACTCTTGGCGAGCCGCCTCGATCAGAACGCTTTGGCGGCTGATCTCACTTTGCAATTCAATCATCTTGGACCGCGGCACGGCCCCCGTACTGACGGCGGCCGATAAGCGATCGATTTCAGCTTGAATTAACTCAGTTTCTTGCCGTGCCTTAAACAGTTGAGTCTGCGCGACCTGCAAATATTCGCTGAACAGACGGATCGAAAACATAGGTTCTCCCGGCTGCAAGATGTCACCTGGATAGGCGTGAATCGCGGTAATGACGCCGACCGCTGGCGACGTTACGTTCCGATCGGAAAGTCCAGGCCGATCAGCGACCTCACCCGGAATCACGACTGTCCGCCAATAAGTTTGCGGTCTGGCCGGCTTGGACACGAGCGACAAATTATCCCGCGCCCGTTGGCTGATCTCCAGCACGGTCTGCCTTTGAGCGAGGTCCACCGACCCAGCTTCAGGCGCAGCGGAAGTCACTTTCGGCTGCTCTAGAAAATGCTCCCGGAACGTCCAGGCGGTAAACAATACCGCCACTGCAATCGCGGCTAGAGCGATCGCTTTCACAATGCGATTGATACGACTCATCCCATTCATCCTGTCACAAAAGACCACGCACTGATCCGAGCGCATTACCCAATCGAGCGCAAGGGCGGACGACGGTAAGCCTCAAAGGAAAACTGGATAGCCACCGTCAGAGATACTCGACGTCAAAAACTCCGAGCGGCGGTGGCGCGTGGCTGCTATAGCCGCAGAGATGCGACGAGAAGGTAAATCGGCAGTGACCTCTGCCGCGCCGGTGGAGACGATGCTTCAGCCCCGGATGCCTGACGAAAGCCACACAGTTCGGGCAGTTCGCCAAAACTGCTGGCGAAATAGATGGGTACTCCACTTCCGCTCAGTCGGTGATGCGAGACCGTCGAGCCGGCAAGGTAAACTGCATCGTCATCATGATCCGTTATGCCGTACAGGCAGGTGGCACCACTCAGCGCGTGCTCACACAAGTGATGGTCGCCGGGAGCTTCGGCACTTCGCGAGGTGTGAGAGTGCCCGTGAGAGTGAGAGCGCCCGTGAGAGTGAGAGCGCCCGTGTCCATGAGAGTGACCGTGACCGAGCGGCGAAAGATGAATGTGTGGCCGCGAGGCATGGTCGTCGGCTTGCACTGCACCGCTGCCCGCGTGCGAATGGGGCAGCGACTGCACCAGCAACAGCGAGAATATCAGCAGTAGGGAAACCATGCGGTTCATTAGTCGATGTGTCGCAGAGGGACTGCCAGACTCTTTAGGCGGCAATGGTAATAGAGAATTAAATTATGCTACGCCGATTGCCGGGTGAAGTCAAGCAATAGAACGCTATGGCCTCCTCAAACGAGCTTGCCCTAAGCCCCCCTCCAGATAAATACTTCACTTTCAAAAAACTAGCCATTGTCTTGGATGCTCGCATTTGCGATCGACAAGATTAAGGCTGCAAGCGTGAAACGATCATGTTATTTTCACAATCCGAGCACCGATCATGTGTAGTACAACACTAAGGGGCTCCGCTTGTTTTGCAAACCGCGACCGGTGCCGGTCGCGACCGTGTCTATCCGTTCGTGTTTATATTTCTGAATCAATCAGGGCGGTGCTGAGACGGGCCAGCATAGTCCGCAGAACAGGGCTGGCTTCCGGCGAACAACTTTACCCAACACGGGAGGTGTAGTGCCTTAGGCCTGACAAAACGCCGCTGGTCGCTGGTGCGGGCGCAGCAAAGATACGATCGGTCCAGCCCGCGCGAGCGTGTGCAGCTTGTGCGGCTGCCAGCACGGCGGTGTCTGCATTAGCAACGATAATTGAGCGGTACCCCGCTGCGAACACTGCTGCGTCGTTGCCTGAGTCTCCGGCATATAGAATCGCCCGGCGATCGATCGAGATCTCGGAGGCCCACCAGTTCATGGCGTAAGCTTTGGTGACCCGTTTAGGAAGCAAATCGATAAGTCCGTCGCCCGTAAAAGGATCGCGGCTGACGACCATAGTATAGGGTGCACTAGCATCAGCTAAGTGCCCAGCGACGCGGTCAGCAACGTCGACCATGACATCGTGGTGAACGTAATAACTCAACTTGAACTGCGACTGTTTTTCCGCTTCCTGGGGACGCAGACCATCGATAGGGCGCAATTGTTGCGCCAGCTGGGCAACTCCAAAATCACCTAGAATGCTTTGCAAGTGCTCAGCGTATTTATCGACTAGCTGATACTCGTCAGTGCTGGTGGTGACTGGCGCGGCGCTGGGCATTGGCGAGGATTCGCCCGCCTCACAGTCAAATGCCATACGGCGATAGATTGATGTGCCCACGTCGCCGATGATCCAGCCTGGCCGAGGCACCTGGGCGCGATCCATGACGGCCAGAATCGAAGACAGATGCCGTCCAGTGACGAAGATCAGCTCCATCTGGGCGAGCGTTAGTTGCTCGCGTATTCGGGGAAGATCATCTGCGTTCTGTGCGTTGCCGTCGAGCGGTATGAGAGTGCCATCCAGGTCGGTAGCTAGTACTTGAGGTGTCACGCTGTCTTTCAAGGTTTGTCTGCGATGGGCGATAACGGGTGTGGGACATGACGCGCATCGTAGGCATAGTTGCCGCGCTCAGGAGCCTGAGCCCAAACCACTGCATTGCAGATGATTCGCTGCACCTGCAGATGGTAGTAG
>JBEBXX010000035.1:0-9758 GCA_040391435.1 Aureliella helgolandensis
GGTGCTGCAGGCCTTCGCCGTTGAGCGTAGTTCGGCCCGAGGTGCCACCCAGCAGGAAGCCCTTGGCGCGCATATCGCAAGCGGCCCACATCAGGTCGCCCACGCGCTGGAAGCCGAACATCGAATAATAGATGTAGAACGGAATCATGTTCACGCCGTGGGTCGAGTAAGCCGTACCCGCCGCGTTGAAGCTGGACATCGATCCAGCCTCAGTGATTCCCTCTTCTAAAATCTGTCCGTCACGAGCTTCCTTGTAATACATCAAGTTGCCGTCTTTGCGATCGACCGGCTCGTAGAGCTGTCCCGCGTGAGCATAGATGCCCACTTCGGTGAACATCCCGTCCATACCGAACGTCCGCGACTCATCGGGCACGATGGGCACTACGTACTTGCCGATCTTTTTGTCTTTGCACAGCTTCGAGAGCAGCCGCACAAAGCCCATGGTCGTGCTCATCTCACCGCGTCCCGCCCCAGTGAACGCCTTGTACTCTTCCAGCGTGGGGACCTTAGTGACCGGGTGAGTCGTGGGACGACTGGGAGTTGGACCGCCGTGTTTCTGGGGGCGCTCCTTCATGTTTTTGATCTCGACGCTCGCCTGGGGGGGTCTATAAACCGGCGCGCTGCCGACCTCCTCATCGCTGATGGGAATCCCAAAGCGACTGCGGAACTCGAGCAACTCTTGGGCGTTGAGCTGCTTTTGATTGTGCGCGATGTTGCGTCCCTCGCCCGCTTCGCCCAAGCCGTAACCCTTGATGGTCTTGGCCAGGATCACCGTCGGCTGCCCCTTGTGCTCAACGGCCGCTTTATAGGCCGCGTAGACCTTCTCGGGGTCGTGACCACCGCGGCGCAGCTTCTCGAGCTTCTCGTCGGAATAATTGGCTACCAACTCGGCCACTTCCGGGTACTTGCCAAAGAAGTGCTCGCGAATATATGAGCCCGGCATGCCCGTGTACTTTTGGTACTGACCATCGACCACTTCATTCATCCGCTGAACGAGGTTGCCCGATTCGTCCTTCTCCAAGAGTGGATCCCAGTCATCGCCCCACACAACTTTGATGACATTCCAGCCGGAACCGCGGAACACCGCTTCCAGTTCTTGAATGATCTTGCTGTTACCACGCACCGGGCCGTCGAGTCGCTGTAGGTTGCAGTTGACGACGAAGGTTAAATTGTCCAACTGCTCACGGGCCGCCAAGTGCAGTGCACCGAGCGTCTCGGGCTCGTCGCATTCGCCGTCGCCTATAAAGGCCCACACGCGTTGATTCGAAGTATCTTTGATACCGCGATCGCGGAGGTATTCATTGAATCGCGCTTGATAGATGGCCATGATTGGCCCCAAGCCCATCGAGACGGTGGGGAATTCCCAGAAGTCGGGCATGAGCCACGGGTGCGGATAGCTGCTCAAACCGGGCACCGGCTGCAGTTCGCGCCGGAAATTCTCCAAGTTCTCAACGCTCAAGCGACCCTCCATGAAGGCCCGCGAGTACATCCCAGGCGATGCGTGGCCTTGGAAATAGATCAGGTCGCCATCGTAGCCACTTTCACCACGCCCTTTGAAGAAGTGGTTGAAGCCCACTTCGTACAGCGTGGCACTCGAGGCATAAGTGCTGATGTGTCCACCTAGCCCCTCGTGCTTCATGTTGCTGCGCGTCACCATGGCCATCGCATTCCAGCGAATCAGGCTCTTGATGCGGCGCTCCAGCTCGCGGTTGCCGGGATACGGTGGCTGTTTGTGGGTTGGAATGGTATTGATGTACGGCGTGTTGACTTCCAGCGGAACGTCTACGCCTTCGCGCCGCGCACGCGTGTCGAGCATCTGCAGCAAGTACTTGACTCGCTCGGGGCCCTTGCTCTTGAGGATATAGTCGAGCGAACTGAGCCACTCGGCCGTCTCGGCAGGATCCGCATCGGTTGGAATCGGTAATTGTCCACCAGCCACCACCGCTGCTTCTTCATCACTCAATGTCTTAACCTCTACCATAAGATTCACTCACTCTTAGGAAGGACGGAACCATGCCCGTCGCTTGTTCAACTTGTCTGTCTGTCTTTAGTTTAAGGCTTGTAACGACATTCTGAACTAAAATGGCGATTCCTCCAAGCCACGATCACCCATTGGGCTGTAGCACGACCTTCATAGCCCCAGGCTCACCGGCATATAAGCGGGCAAACCAGTCGGGCCCCTCTTCCAGCGAAGCCTTAGCCGTGATCAACGCATCGACGCGGATGTCCCCCCGCCGTAGATACTCGATACACTCTGGATACTCGCCATTGGAGGCACAGCTACCATACAGGGATAGCTCGCGGGTTACTACGGCTTGTAGCGGCAACTCCACCTGCGGAGCCAGATTGCCTACCAAGGTGACTGAGCCACCCTTACGAGTGCAATCGATAGCCATCTTGACTGTCGGGGTCGCGCCAACTACCTCTAGCGAGACATCGGCACCTCGTCCGCCGGTCAGGCGTTTGATCTCTGCAACCACGTCGCACTGCTTCGGATTTAGTCCCGCATCGGCCCCAAGCTGTTTGGCCAGTTCGAGCTTGCTATCCTCCAGATCGACCGCTATGACGCGCGCGGCGCCCGCCAGGCGAATGGCTTGCACGACCAACAATCCGATCATACCGCTACCCACTACGACAGCGGTATCGCCGAGTTTCACCGGAGTGCGGTTGGATGCATGCACAGCGATCGAGACCGCTTCGATCAGGGCAGCGTGCTCAAAGGGCAACTCGGCGGGCAGCTTGTAGGAGATATTCTGTGGCACTACCACATATTCGGCGAATGCACCGTGGCGGCGGAACTCATCGCAGGAAACCCCCAGCACTTGCCGATTGTCGCACAGATTGATCGTCCCCTTGCGACAGGCAGCGCAGCGCCCACAGGAAACGGTCGAATCAAACGTAACACGGTCCCCGACCTGAAAGCCCTTCACCGCCGCGCCGATCTGGGAGACCACCCCCGCGGCTTCATGGCCCATCACCAGCGGAGGAATGCGGCGGCCGGAGGATCCATCCCAGCCATGGATGTCACTGCCGCAGATACCACAGGCTTTGACTTGCACCAGCAAGTCCTCGGGCCCCACTTCAGGCATCGGCATATCGACGACCTCAAGTTTTTTGTACTGGCTGAGCAACATCGCTTTCATGGTGAGCCTTTGTAGAGGAAGTACTGAGCAGGAAGCCGGTCACCAGTTATTTTTCGATCGCTGGCTGTCGTTTCGGCTTGTATATTTCCGTAGCTGTGCCGAAGTGCACCTCGCCGGCGTTCATCAAAGTTTCGCTGAGCGTCGGGTGTGGGTGAATCGATTCGGTCAAGTCGCGAACTTCGCAACCCATCTCGATAGCCAGCACGGCTTCGGCGATCAGTTCACCGGCACCCGCGCCGACGATACCGCAGCCCAGCACTCGGTGCGTGTCGGGGTCGACCAACCACTTAGTCAGTCCATCGGTGCGTCCGATTGCCTGTGCACGGCCGCTGGCAGCCCAGGGATAGATCTCGACGTCCACCGCGCGTGCCTGCTGCTTGGCTTCCTCTTCGGTCAGGCCGGCCCAGGCGATCTCTGGATCGGTGAATACGACTGCCGGTATAGCCGCTTTGTTGAAGGTCACATCCTCGCCCAACAAGACCTCGATGGCCGTCTTGCCTTGGTGCGATGCTTTATGAGCTAGCATCGGCTCACCCGCCACATCGCCGATAGCGAAAATGTGTGGGTCCGCAGTCCGCTGTTGATCATCGCAAATGGCGAAACCGCGCTTGTCCAATTGGACCAGCGTGTTTTCCAGTCCAATATCGCGGCTGACCGGTCGTCGGCCGACGCTCACCAACACGCGATCGAACTTCTCGTGGCCATATTTATTGGGCCCCTCGAAGGTGACGTGGATCTTATCGTTAACTTCGGTCAATGAGCCGACCTTGGTGTTCAGATAGATCCGCTTGTCAAACAGTTTTTCGAGCCGTCGATGAAGCGGCTTGACCAGGTCGCGATCGGCCCCCATGAGCAGACCGTCGAGCAGTTCAACGACGCTGACCTTGGTTCCCAAGCTAGCGTAGACGGAGCCCATCTCTAGCCCGATGTAGCCACCACCGACGACCAGGAGAGTCTCGGGAATGTCCACCAAGGCCAGCGCGCCGGTGGAGTCCATCACGCGCTGGCTGCCGATATCGAACTGCGGTGGCATGGCGGGCACGCTGCCGGTTGCCAAAATGCAGTGGTCAAACGTCAGTTTCTTTTCAGCGGGGATCGATTCATGGTCCCCTTCCAATCGCAGCGTCGTGCTATCTTCGAACACACCACGGGCCTGAATCAGGGTCACATTGCGGCGTTTGGCCAATCCGGCCAAACCACCGCTGAGCGTGGCGATAACTTTCTCTTTGCGCGCCCGGACCTGGTCGACGTCAATGGCGGGCTGGGCATACGTCACGCCCCAATCCGCGCGCAGCTCGTCGACTTCCGAGATCACGCGAGCCACATGCAGCAGGGCTTTGGAGGGGATGCAACCGCGCAGCAGGCAGGTTCCACCCAGCCGCGATTCGGATTCGACGATCGTAACTTGCAGACCTTCGTCGGCTGCCAGAAAGGCGGCCGCGTAGCCGCCGGGACCGCCACCTAAAACCACTAGCTCGCTGTGCATAATACTCCCCTACTCTTTTGCCGGTCCGAATCCGCACAGGACTCGGAGGTGCAATACCGTAAAAAAGTGGCCGGACAAAATCTTGGAAGGCCGCCACACTCTGGACGCTTAACGCGACAAGAATTCGACCACGATGTTAGCATCCACAGGCAGGCTGATGTCGGTCGCCGTAGGTTGGCTCAGCAGCGTGGCTTGCAAACCTTCGGAATCAAACGTCAACCAATCTAGCGGCTGTGGTGCGTTGTTGGCGATGACCCCGCGATACAGCTCCTTGAGATTTTCACGCCCACGCAGCTCGACCACATCGCCGGCACGCAAGATGTAGCCAGGCTTGTTGACTTTCACGCCATTGACGCGGAAGTGACCATGCACAATGCCTTGTCGGGCCTGGGGACGCGTCTTGGTAAAACCAGCTCGACGCACCACGTTGTCCAAGCGTCGCTCGCACATCAGCAGTAGATTCTCAGCAGTATTACCCTTAGCGCTCGAAGCCGCTTCGAAGTAACGCCGCAGTTGCCGCTCACCCAGCCCGTAGTAATGCTTGATCTTTTGCTTTTCCGACAATGCGGTTCCATAGTTGCTCGTGCGACGACCACGCGGGTGCATGCCCGGCGGAGAATCGCGGCGCTCCAGAGCTCGCGCCGCCCCGGCGCTCTCATAGACCAACATGCTCAAACGACGATTCACACGGGCTTTGGGACCAGTATATCTAGCCATAACGTAACGGAACTCCAGCAAAAGCTACTTCAAACATTCCCTTTCGTCGCAATGCGACGGGCGCAATCCCTGAACGACCATTCACCAAGAATGGGTGGGTTGAGCCAATTTCTGGGCTTAAGGAGCCGGCCAGTATCCTAGAAACCGCCCGATTTAACAAGAGCTAAAAGGCCTACCCTGACTTGGGCGAACTGCTCCGAAGGAGCTTGCAGGCACATTTCCATGTGCAAAATTCCAACTTCAAACTTCCGTCCCCTCCCGTAGAATCAGGATGGCGTCCAGAATAGATGACCAGGCAGCGGCGCATTTGACACCGTTGCAAGCACAGTTTTCTTCCGAGGCAGTCTCGCATGCGCAGAAGCGACATCCGCAACATTGTTATTATTGCTCACGTCGACCACGGCAAGACGTCCATGGTCGACTGCCTGCTCAAGCAAAGCGGCCAGTTCCGAGAGTCACAACTTCAAGGGCACCAGATCCTCGATAGCAACGATTTGGAGCGTGAGCGGGGAATTACCATCCTCAGCAAAAACGTGGCCATCGTCTATAAGGGGACCAAAATCAACATTATCGACACGCCGGGTCACGCCGACTTTGGCGGCGAAGTCGAACGGGTCGTGCGCATGGCTGACGGTGCGCTGGTGCTGATGGATGCAGCCGAGGGACCTATGCCCCAGACGCGTTTCGTGCTTGCCAAAGCCCTCGAGGCGGGCGTTCGCCCGATCGTGGTTGTCAACAAAGTGGATCGTCCCGACGCGCGATCCATGGAGGTCGTGGACGAGGCCCTGGAGCTGCTGGTCGATCTCGGTGGCGAGCACTTCATGGATAACTTCGACTACATCTTCACTTCGGCCAAAGAGGGTTACGCAACCCACGACCCAAAGGTGCCGGGCAAGTCGATGGAGCCGCTGCTGGATATGATGCTCGAGAAGATCCCGGGCCCCGAAGTCGAACTGGACGCGCCTCTGCAGATGCTAGTGACCAACCTGGATTGGTCGGAATATGTCGGCCGCATCGGAATTGGGCGCATCCAAGCCGGCACGCTCAAAGCCGGGCAGCAGATCGACATGGCCAAAACCGGCAACCGCGTCGTACAGGCGCAGGTTAACACGGTCTCCGTCTTCGATCGCCTGGGTCGCACCGAAGTCACCGAAGTAACCGCTGGAGACATCGCAGCCGTCGTGGGACTGGAAGAGATCGAAATCGGCGATACCATTGGCGCGCGTGGCGACCTGCGACCTCTGCCGCGACTAACGGTGGACGAACCGACTCTGGAGATGGTTTTCAGCATCAATAGTTCACCGCTGGTGGGCCGCGAGGGTAAGTTCGTCACCAATCGACAACTGCGCACCCGCTGGGAAAAGGAACTCGAACGCCACGTCGCTCTGCGCGTCACGCCGGTCGAAGGTTCCGAAGGCTATGCAGTCCGCGGACGCGGCGTGTTGCACTTGACTGTCCTCATTGAGACCATGCGCCGCGAGGGTTTCGAACTGTCCGTCAGCAAGCCCCGCGTGGTGCTGCGCGAGATCGACGGCCAGAAGCAAGAGCCGTTCGAAACGCTCAACGTCGAAGTGCCGCAGGAAAAAGTCGGCCCTGTGATGGAGTTGGTCGGTCTGCGCCGCGGGACGCTCGACGTCATGACGCCGCGCGGTAGCTACTGCCTGCTCGAGTTCGACATCCCGGCACGTGGACTTATCGGCCTGAGAACTCGTCTGCTCAACGCCACTCAAGGTACAGCCATCATCCACCACCGCTTCAACGGCTATAAACTCCGCGAAGGGGAGGTGCCGGCTCGCGCCAACGGCGTGCTGGTTTCGATGGTCAGCGGAAAGGGGGTGCCGTTTGCACTGTTCAACCTGCAGGATCGCAGCGATCTGTTCGTCGCCCCGGGCGATGAAATCTACGAGGGGATGATCGTCGGCGAAAATGCCCGCGAGTCGGACATGGTGGTCAATCCCTGCCGCGAGAAAAAACTGACCAACATTCGCGCCGCCGGATCCGACGAGAACGTGATCCTCAAACCGCCGCGAATGATGAGCTTAGAAGCGGCCCTGGAGTACATCGAGGACGACGAGCTGGTCGAGATCACGCCACACTCCATCCGCCTGCGGAAAATCAATCTGCGCGAGTCTGACCGCCGACGCACTGGCCGCTCCGCCAGCGCAGCCCGCTAACCTGCTCGACTAAATTTCTGTCGCAGGCGTAACCGAAGATCAACGACTTCGGCTAGCTCGTGCTGTGACAGCAGGTTCGGTGCTGGAGATGTGATCGGGAATCCGCCAGCGATTCGCCTGCATGTTTTACCGTTCATTTTCTAACCGCTCTGCCTGCTGCGCACTGAACGGTTAGAAAATGGTTGGTTAGAAAATTAAGCCACCAGCCAGTGATTCGCCTGCATGTTTTACCGTGCATTTTCTAACCACTCTGCCAGCTATAATCATTCCAGCGAGGCGCCTGCCTACTGCAGGCTGCGGTTGATCGCTGCGACCAAGGCCAAGATCGATGACTTGGTTATGGACTTATGTTGTCCCACGCCGAACAACTCGCGTCCGTCAGCGGTTTTAACCAGCACGTAGGCGGCAGCCGAACTATCGCTGCCCGCCTCCAACGCGTGCTCTTGATAGTCCTGGATATCGAACGCCAAACCGAACTTGTCGGTCAACGCCTGCACCAGCGCGTCCAAGGGGCCAGCCCCCTGCCCCACCACATCTTGTTTTTCATCGCGATAGGTGACTGTGAAGCAATATCGCTCCTGATCTTCAATAGCGCATTCCAGCGAGCTATGCGAATGGTACATCAACGCCTGCGGAGGCTTGACATAGGTCTCGATAAACTTATTCGCGATCTCGCGCGCCGGCATCTCCTGCCCAGTGCGGTCGGTCACCTTTTGAATCACTTGGCTAAAGGCGATCTGCAGTCGTCGCGGCAAGCGAAAGCCCAATTCATGTTCGACTAAGAAGGCCACGCCCCCCTTGCCCGACTGCGAGTTAACGCGAATGACCGGATCGTACTGGCGGCCAATATCGGCGGGATCGATCGTTAAATAGGGAACTTCAAAGCGCGGCTCGGAGGACTCCTTGAGCGCCGCAAACCCCTTCTTGATCGCATCTTGGTGGGAACCCGAAAAAGCGGTGAACACCAGATCTCCCGAGTAGGGCGTGCGCTCGTGAACTTTCAATTCCGTACAGAACTCGGCGACGCGACGAATCTCCTTTAAGTTCGAAAAGTCGAGCCCCGAATCGACGCCTTGAGTGGTCAAGTTCAAAGCCATGGTGACGATGTCCAGGTTGCCCGTGCGTTCGCCGTTGCCGAACAGCGTCCCCTCCACGCGCTCGCCGCCAGCCAACATTCCCAGTTCAGAGGCGGCGATACCGGTTCCACGATCGTTGTGCGTATGCAACGAGATGATCGTTTGCTGCCGATGCTTGAACAACCGGCAAAACAATTCAATTTGGTCGGCGTAGACGTTGGGCGTGGACAGCTCCACCGTCGAAGGAAGATTGATGATTGTCTTGTTCTCGCGACTGGGCTGCCACACATCGCATACCGCATCGCAGATCTCGGCGGCAAAATCCAGCTCCGTACCGGTGAAGCTTTCAGGAGAGTACTGAAAGCGGATCTTAATCCCCGATTTGTCCGCTTTGGCCAGATCGTCGATCCAGCGCGCGCCGTCGACGGCTAAGCGGACGATGTCGGCCTGCTCTGCATTGAAGACGACTCGCCGCTGCAACGTCGAAGTCGAATTGTACAAATGCACAATCGCCGAACGCGCGCCGCGAATGGCCTCAAATGTCCGCTCGATCAACGGCTTGCGAGCTTGCACCAGCACTTGAATCGTAACATCTTCGGGGATTAAGTCACCGTCGATCAATTCGCGCAGAAAGGCGAAGTCGGTATCCGACGCGGCCGGGAAACCGACCTCGATCTCCTTGAAACCAATGGCCACAAGCGTGCGGAAAAGTTCCATTTTCTTGGCTGGCCCCATCGGATTGATCAGCGCCTGATTGCCATCGCGCAGGTCAACCGAACACCACACCGGAGCCCGATCCAGAGTCTTGTTGGGCCACGTGCGATCGGGCAAATCTACGGGCGGAAATGGGACATACTTGGCCATGACGGTTCTCTTTAGTCGCTGTTTGAAGGAGATTTACTGTTGAAACTTGGGTTGAAACTTGGGTTGAAACTCGAATCGATGGGTCAAACGCAGAAACAAAAAAACCCTGAAACTCGTCGAAGCGAGTTTCAGGGTTGGTGTGAATTCTTCAAGGGTTACTTGAAGCGAACTAGACCGTCCCCTACCACTCGCGAGCAGCGAGCGTAAGTCGTAGCAATTCGGCAATACGAGTGCGGAAGGTCATAGCGCGGAGGCAAGTTCACTGGTTTATAAGAAAGCGTTTTACAACGATTTTGGT
>JBEBXX010000036.1:0-9603 GCA_040391435.1 Aureliella helgolandensis
CCCCCCAGGTCGACCCATGTGCCACCGGCGGGCAGTTCTATTTTCTGGTAGAGCTGTTCGCGGCCATGCAGCAAACGCTTGCGAAAATCATCATAGGCGGCAGCTTGTCCCGCATAGAAATTCTCCATTCGCGCAGCGTGATCTTTGCCGCGCACCGGGCGGAGTGCCAAGTTATAGAGTATCTTCAGATCTTGCAAAAATGCCATGTGCAGTGCTAGTTGGCTAAGTCGGCGATGTAAAAGCTACCATAGGTGTGGACGCGATCGAGCTGGTGTAACTCATCGGCCAACTGCGTGTTGTAGGTCAACAGTTCGGACAGGTTGACCGGCTGGCCGCCGTGGATGACCTGCACGCGATCGATAAACTCCGTCCGCAAACCGCCGCTGCGCCACAGGATACGCGTGTTGGGCGCGGCCCGCTCCAAGATGGCTTGCCATTCCAATTCCAATAACGGAAACAAATGCTCGGACAGCCAGTCCATGTGATCCAGCAGAACGAACCGCGAAATCGGTTCATGCCCTTTTTCCAAAAAGCCTTGCACGCTGTCTGTATGTACCGAGACGTTGGACACTCCGCTCGCCTTGAGCCGCTCAAAATTCTCTTGCTTCAAGTACTCCGGGCAACACTCTGGCGTGTAGCTGCCGGTGATATACACTCGCCAAAAGTAGTTTTCATAGATCGGTAGTTTGCCAAACACGGCATCCATCGAATCTTGAATAAACTTCAAGATGCCGCCGGGATACTGATTGTCGATCTGCAGGCGCTGTGCCTTGGGGACTCCCAGCATCGACAGCGTGGAATCGCGATTGAGAGCGAAACGCATCGACTTGCTCCAAAAGCGCGGTCGCAATTTGGCGTAGATCTGCTGTTGCTGCTCAATGGTTTGGCAAGCTAACAATTCGTTGATCTCGGGCCGCAGTTTAGCTACGCGGTCGATGTAATAGCGAATAGCTCGCGCGAAAGCTCCCGAAGTACCGCGGTAGTAGAACGATCGCTTGGGATTATCGAAAAACTTGATGAAGCGATCCCAATAGTTCTGTGCCCAGGTGCTCAGGTGGCTGCGCAGACGCGACTGGTAGATAGCCGAAGCTCGCGGGTGATAGCCCCGGCCAAAGAACGCGAAAAAGTCGTCGTAGGGGAGTTGCCGGATACCCGTCATCTTCAGTTCCAGCAGGGCGTTTTGCCGCGGATTCATGTCGACCGCGTACACGTGAGCTGGGCCGGTCAACGCGTAATCTAGCGCATTGCAACCCGCCGAGGTGATGACCAACACTCGGTCTTGTTCGGTCAACTGCAGCGCTTGGCGATCTAGGCGCGGATCCTCCCAGCAGGCGTTATAGACTAAGTTATTTCCATGGACGAACTTGAAAACTCGGCCACTGATCCAATTACTAACGGACATAGCGGGGGGTCTTTGTTGGGGCTCAAACGCTTAACGGGCACAACATAGTACCC
Source organism: Aureliella helgolandensis (assembly GCA_040391435.1). Taxonomy (GTDB): domain Bacteria; phylum Planctomycetota; class Planctomycetia; order Pirellulales; family Pirellulaceae; genus Aureliella; species Aureliella helgolandensis_A. Next base: position 1,456 of record JBEBXX010000036.1, read on the forward strand.
CTTGCAGCGGACTTCTGCGAGGGTGCATTTTCCTCTTTCGGGCGTTGTTGGTGAAGGTGGGATGCGGCACAATAAGGCCCTCAGGCTGGACCACCACCGCCCGCCGCTGTTCCACTCCCCAGGGGCTACCCGCCAAAATGCTTAAAACCAATCTCTTGCATCCGGATATTCTTGCGGCTTGTGCCCGCGCCGGACACCATTCCAAAATTTTGATCGCCGATGGCAATTACCCCGCCGCTTCAAAACTTGGCCCCAATGCGGAATTGGTCTGTTTGCAGCTCAGCCCTGGCATTCCCACAGTCGCCCAGGTCTTGCGCGCGCTGCTCTCAGTGCTACCGGTGGATGTGTTCAATACCATGGGGATCGATCCCACTGATGAATATGCCGCGACAGAGGATCCACCCGTGTGGCACGAATTCCGCGACATCCTCCGCGATGCGGACTGCCATCGCGAACTGCAGCCGATTCAGAAGTGGGACTTTTATGCCGCCGTCCAGTCCGACGATCACGTGCTGACAATCCAAACTGCCGATCAAACGCTGTGGGCCAATCTCTTGCTCAGCGTGGGCGTGCGACAAAGTTAATGCTTTTCAAACCCCACAACAACTCACACACCAATCGTCCACTAGCTCTTTTGGAGTCCCGGCAGTGCATCGCAGAAAGCTCGGCAATACGCAGTTGGAATTACCGATCCTCAGCTTCGGAGCCTCATCGCTGGGAGCTGAATTTCGGGGAGTGACCGTGGATGAAGTGCTCGCCTCCGTTCAAGTAGCGCTCGACCTGGGCCTGAACTTCATCGATACCTCGCCATTCTACGGACGCGGCATGAGCGAGGTGCTACTGGGTGTAGCCCTTAAAAATGTCCCGCGGGACAGCTACCAAATCTGCACTAAACTCGGTCGCTTCGATCTCAACCATTTTGACTTTTCAGCTCAACGCGTCGCCGAAAGCGTCGACGTGTCGCTGCATCGACTGGGGTGTGGCCACTTGGACATCGTGCTGTGCCATGACATCGAATTTGTTCCGCTGCAACAGATCATTGACGAAACCCTCCCCGCGCTGCGTAAACAACAGCAGGCCGGCAAGGTGCGTTACGTCGGCTTCAGCGGCTATCCACAAAAGATCTTCCACAAGATCCTTGAGCAGTCCACCGTAGATTGTGTCATGAATTACAACCAGTACACCTTGCAGAACACGCGGTTTGCCGATGAGACAATCCCGCTCCTAAAACAGCACTCGGTGGGAATCATGAATGCGGGACCGTTTGCCGCTAGGCTATTGACCAATTCGCAGTTGCCAGCTTGGTTTCGCGATTCCCTGTCGGTGCAGCAAGCCGCGCGCCGCGCGGCGGAGCACTGCACGGCGCGTGGCGTCGACATCGCTCAACTCGCATTGCAGTTCTGCCTGCTCAATGACGACATCACCACCACGGTTGCGGGGAGCGCCAACCCTGATAATATCCGCAAGTGGGTCGAGTGGTCGCAGCAGCCCATCGATCGCCAGCTCCTAGCCGAGGTGCAACAGCTTCTGGCCCCGGTCAAAAACGTCGGGCACAGCGAGGGTTTGCCCGAGAACAATTGATAGATAACCGGCACGAGAGATCCGGTGGCGGCGAGGTTGAAAAGTGCAAGGTGAAAAACCGTGGCTTTTCCCGGCCCGACGGCGCGTGCCGACTGGCAAATCAAATCTCTGGCAAGCGCGATTTTTTAACCATGCATTTTTTAACCGTTGCTCGCGCGAGAGGTCGGATGGTTTTGTCAAATGAAAAGCAAGGACCGCGGAGCGGTCCACGACATTTTTTTAAAAGAATGAAAAGCAAGGACCGCGGAGCGGTCCACGACATTTTGCTGAAAGTATTAGGGCAAGGCCCGCGGAGCGGTCCACGACAGTTTGGGCAACTAACAATTAGCTCGCATTGATCGCGCCGTCGACGGCCAGCCGTTGGGGTTGACGTAGCAGAACTTCGCCCAGTCCCAACTCTGCACGATCCCCCACGCATCTGAGCCACACTGATTCGCTGAGCTGGCTGGCGAGCCGCTCAGGTATTTTGGTCGCGATGTGCTGGAGCAATAGCGGAAGAAAGGACAGTTGGCTGGGGTTGGGGCGAGTAAAACCAATCATGCCCTGCCTGAGTAAATGCGGTGGTGGCTCCAGCAGCAGCGGAGTGCCCCGCGCCATACTACTGCCCAGCGGAGTGGCGACGTGTCCGCAGAGTACGATGGTGCCGCCGATCATCCGCGTGGCGCAGCCAGCGGCGATGTGCCCGTGAACGATTACTAAACCGCGCCGCATGCGGCTGGCTAACCACTCATCGGCATTGCCGCCAATGATCAGTTCTCCGTCGGACATGCCCCGAGATTGATTGGGCGCAGCCGCTGCCGCATAGCAGCCAACATTGCCGGTGATGCTCACGCTGCCGCCGCGCAGCGAACTAGCTGCGTAGTTCCCCGCGTCCCCCTGCACCACCACGCGGCCACCGCGCATGCGGCTAGCTAAATAGTTTCCTGCGTTGCCCTGGACGACGATTTCGCCGTCGCGCATGTTGGCTGCGATGGAATCGCAACGCTGCAGATCTCCGGCTAACAACCAGCGCTCGCGGCTTCCGTCGGCAATTTCAAAGACGTCTCCCAGGGTTGCATCGCGGGCGTCGACAGCAATTGGCCAAGCGGAGATTTGGGCCAAATCCAGCTCGCGCAATCGGTCCGGGGTAGCTCCCTGCAGATCAATTCGTCCGCGAACGGTGGCTTTTAGTTCCAGTGTCAGTGGACTCATTTCAAGATCTCGTGCAGATGGAAATGAAACTGCCCCAGCTTGCCACCATAGTTTCCCCCGGTGATACCGCGCAGGCCATAGCGGCCGCCGATTTCACAAGCGGCCAGAATTCCAACGCGCATGGCGCGGGCGATGTCCGACTCGCTCAATCCGTCGATAACCACTTCCAAGGCTGCGCCCACGCCTGGTGGCAATAATGACTTGGTCACATTTCGCAGTGTGGGGCAGAAGGCGTCATTGGTCGAGGCGGTCAAGGATTTATATTTCGATCCCACCTTCGATCCGCTGCGGGCCACGCCGCCGGGAAAGGGCATGATCACGTTGGGGATTTGGCGCATGGCGTCCATCGCTGCTTCGCAAGCTTTGAGAGCTCCGTCTAGTGATTCGCTGAGCACTAAAAAGTTTCCGCCGCCAATGGCTGCGGCGCGTGAGGTAGATTCCTCGGCTACAAATTCGCCATCCATCACCGGAATCCGCCAATAGCGTTTGCCGGCGATCACTTTGGAGATCTGAAATCCGTCGCCGAAGTAGCGCAGGTGGCTTCCCAAGGCGATCTTCTTGTCGCTTTCCATGCCGGCAAATACGCTGGTCGATGGGCAAGTCAGCACGCACTGGCCCACGCGTCGGACCACTTGCTTCTCGAGCTCCTTGCCCGACACGCTAAACACAAGCACCGAAATTCCTGGTCGCCCGTCGGGAGAATCTGCGGGTGCTATCTCGCGCTCCACGCCAGCTTCGCAACCGCAGGCAATTACACTGGTCGCAAATCCGGTCATCGACTCCGCTGCGCGTAGGGCCCAGAAGCGATCGGCTGCAGTGATGATCAGTCGCGTGGCGGTCATCGGAAACGCTTCGGCGAAGGTGTCTTCGATGTGAACTCCGTTGATGTGCATCAGCCGTCTCCTCTGGGAACTGTGGCGCGCATCACCTGCTGCAGTTCATGCAAGCCGATCTCGAGGCTGTTCCATGGCATGTGCAGTCGCTGCTCGACGCTATCGGACAGGCGAGACATCAAATGGTAATCGTATTGTGGTTCGGCAAAAATAGTTTGACAGTCCAGCCGGTGTGATTGCAGCACCCCGTCTCGAACAACTTCCGTACCCTGTTTCATGACCAGCGAGGGGCTTTTGAAAGTCGTCTCCCAACAGTCGCTTGGCGAGTAGACGGCCAAGTCGGCGATGGCCCCAGGGGTCAATGTGCCTCGGTCGTGCAGGCCCAGAATCCGAGCCGGCGCGGCGCGGGTGATAATCGCAACTTCATCCAGCGTGTACTCGCGCGTCAGTTCGCGCAGCAGCGAATTAGCCGCTGCCTGGGGATGGATCTCTTCCAGCATCGACCGCCGAAAGCTGCAGTCCATCAGTAGACGCAGCAGGTGCGGGTAGCTAGTAAACGGTCCACCGTTGGGATGATCGGTCGTCAAGAATACGCGCCACGGATCCTCGATCAACAACATCAACTCCAGTCCGATCGTCCACTGCAAACTGGCGACGTACTGCTTGTCTTCGTAGCGCATGGGAACCACGCCGCAGCCCGCTTGGCATTCCACATCTCCTACTACCCAGCGGCGCGGCTGAGCGTGGCGGCGATTGCGGTACTGAGCCGCCGTATCGGCCGAGATGGTGACGGTCTGACCAAACACGATCTGCCCCACATCCAGCGAGACATTGGGGTGCTGATTGACGTAGCGTGCAAGTTGCTCCGCTCCGCTGCCCATACCAAAGGCGCCTGTGGCTGTATATGCATTGAACTGTGCATGGGTCAAATGGATGCGCTGGCCCTCAGCCGCATCCAGCGTGGCCAGCGCGGCTTGCACATTTCCCGGCATGCCTAAATTGCTGGCGTGCACGTGCAGCGGATGCGCAAGTCCAATGCGTTTGACCGAGGCGGCTAGGCGGGCGATTACTTGTCGTGGCGTGATTCCCCAGCGTGCATGGGGTTCATCGACGGCCAATTCGCGCTGGCCAAATTTAAATGCGCTAATACCGCCAGCATTGACGACCTTTACCGCCAACGCTCGCGAGGCGGCCACGGACCAGCCCACGATGGCGTCGATAACCGGATCCTCGGCGCCTTCAGCCAGAGCTTGCAGGAGCCAGTCCTCATTGCCCAGGACGACGTACGCGCCGCAATCCAGGCCCGGCGTATCGGCCAGTTCCAGATGCGTGTGTCGCGCGCCTGAGAGCAGCATGGCCGGTTCGAAGCAGGCCGTGTAGCCCATTTGATTGTAGAGCTGGCCAGTCTGCACAGTGGGCCACACCGGCCCTCCACGCGCGGCGTCAGGCTGCGTCCCGGCACGCGACGTTGCGCGGGCCTTTCCGCCCTCGCCGTGCGGCATCAACATCCGAGCCAAGTTGACTTTGCCGCCGCCGATGTGCGTGTGGATGTCGATACCGCCGGCCATGACCCAGCTACCTTGCAGATCGATACAGCGATCTGCCGACTGTGACTGTGACTGTGACTGTGACTGTGGCTGGCGTGAGTCTGCTACAAAGCGACCATCCTCGATGACTAGCGTGACGAGCTGGCCATTTTGTTCATGCAAGGGATCGACCAAGCGGGCGTTTTGCAATTCAGTGCGCATGGAGTACCCCTCCCGCCTGGAGTCGTTGCCGTAGGTGCTGAAGCAGTTCGCCGGCGGTCGGCAAACGCGAGGTCATTGTCGTGGATGGCGAGGGTGCGGTGTCGGCTGGACAGTATAGCAACGTAGCCCGATCGCCGCGCATCACATGTCCAGCCCTGTCGACGCCTACGCTCGCCACGGTCGTGACTTTCTCGTAGCTGACATGGTCTGGTAGCAGGCTTGGCTCAGTCACCAAAAACTGGGCCTCTGGCAAGCTCGGCAACGGGTATACGCTCGGTAAGCTGCGCACCACCAGAATGGAATCAAAAACACCTGACCAGTCCTCCAGCGCCAGTTCGGATAGAGCGTGTGGCTGGCTCCACCGCTGGCCGTCAAACTGGGCCGTGCCGCTACAACCGGTCAGCCACAGAAGCGTTTCCATGGCGGTTACACGCCCAACCTGGGCATCCAGGCCAAGTAGGCCGCAGCGCGCCGTCTGGGACAGCAGGCGGCTGATACCTAGCAAGCGCTGGATGCACAGTTCGTCGATAGCGTCGCGAAACTCGTCGACGTCCCACAGCCACACGGTGTTCTTGGCACTCCGCAGCTTGCCGAGCAGCGCGCGCGTCGATTCGTGCATCTGTCCAGCGACCGCATCGGCGCGGACGCTGTCGTCCTGCAGGCCGAGCATGACGAGTGTTAGTTGTGCGTACCACTCAGCCCGCGGCCAGACCGCTGTCCAGGTTGGGGACGGCTGCAGATCGCTCGATGAGTCTGCAGCTAGCGAGTTTGCGGCTTGCGAGTTTGCGGCTTGCGAGTTTGCAGCGTGCGAATCGATATGCCACCACTGGGCGCGGTCGCCGTTTAATGCGGGCGCAAAGAAACGCGGCGCAAGCAGAGGCGCTTCCGCTTGCAGCCCGCCCCCTAAGCTGATGATCAAGTCCGCATGGCTGGCGACTTCGGCCAGCGAGCTGCCGAGCCAGCCCTGGCTGGTCAGCACGCGATGGCTGGCGGCCGCCCCGGTACTAAGGCCGACATGAATGGTACCTCGCACGGCCTGGGCCAACGCGACGGCACAACGCAGCGTGTGCACATCGGCGGCGTCGATCCAGATCAACGGCTGTCGCGAAACTTGAAGTTGGGCTGCGAGCGTTTCGATTCTCGCGGTCAATCCGCTCGCAGCCGGCAATCCAACGGATGTCCGCCACCCGCCGACCTCAGCTTGGCTCGCCTGCTGAGCGGCGGTAGCAGCGACCTGCGAATCGACTTGCGAATCGACTTGAGCAGCGGTGTGCAGCACGGCGTGCTCTAGCCACTGACGGCGCCTTGGGCAAGCACTGGTTGCCGCGCGGTCGAGGCTACACAGTAGACCGCACAAGCAACAGTGGCGCATGGAAGGACTCGCGTGGGTGAGTGATTAGAAATGTAGAGCGACGCCTGGTGCAGGCCCGGCGGCATGTGCCTACCGCCCTCGTCAGGTCCCAATCCAATCACTATAGCGCGAGGGCGTCGCCGAAGCGATCGCGTTCGTTCTGAGTCAGGTGATACATGTCGTGCAGCAATTGCATATCGCAGGGACGCTGCGCAACTTTGCGTCGCGCAAACATGCGCTGTTGGGTGGCGATCATTACCTCGGGAGGCAGTGTGGTCATCTGGCCAAACAACCTAGCATAGTTTACGAAGCTTGGCACGTTGCTAGTCACAAAACCATACATCATGCTGCAAACTCCCACTACTTTTCCGGTAAAAATCCCGGTGTTGATGGCTGTCTTGCTGTAGTCTCCCATGACGCAACCTAGAAACTGCATACCGGTTACCGACTTGCCCGCCGCATATTCCATGTTGACCGCGCCGTAGGTATTCTTCAAATCGGAGTTGCAGGTGCCAGCGCCTAGGTTGATCCAGCTTCCCAAATAGCTGTGTCCCAAAAAGCCGTGATGCTGTTTGTTGGAGTAGGCTTCGACTACCGAGGCTTCTACTTCGCCGCCAATCTTGGTCGTATGCCCTAGCGAGACTGCATCCTTAATCGCGGCATGTTCAAGAATGCGTGCTTTAGCACCAATGTAAATTGGCCCACGCAGCAGCGTGTAATGGCCGACCATCGCATGCTGGTCGATAACGATCGGCCCGGCATGGGTTTCCGTCAGCACGTACTGTCCCAGCTTGGCACCTTCGGCCACAAACACGCCGTCCTGTAGCTGGCGATAATTGCCGCTGGCCAGTCGATGCTCCAGATTGTCACCGATTATCTGCATATTGGCGGCGATGACCTCGTGGGGGTAGGACATCAACTGCAGTTGGTAATCGAGCTTGGGCAAACCGTGCGCAGTTAATAGCAGGGCTTCAACGCCGGTCTCCATGGCACCGCGAATCGTCGTCCAGCTCCAGCCCGGGCGCAGCACGGCCGCTACTTGATCACCACTCCACACAATCCCCGCCGGTTCGCTAGGGTCGGCCAACATCCTTTGGATCGTCCTCAGATTTGCAGCGCTGGGAGTGACTCGCGCGTTGAGCACTAGGCACGGTCCACCCTCTGCAGGCAGTGCTGTATCTTGGGACTGTTGTAGATGCGGTCGGTCATGCCCGCACAGGTTGCGAATGTGTGGCCGCAACCAAGCTACCAGTGGCCTGTCGAGCGTTTGCAGCAGATCGACTAAATCATACGACCCGGCGGTAATGCAGCAGGCGGCCCGCGCCAGAGTAATCGGCGTTAGCTGTGCAACTAGGGCATCTTCAAAGATCAGCAGCGACATGGGAGCTAGCTTGTATAGATTTTACTTCGTGGCGGTGGCCGGAGCGGCGGCGTTGGCTGTGCT